>CAYXMB010000147.1:0-4098 GCA_964466085.1 uncultured Ruminococcus sp. | reverse complement strand
GTTCGGTATGGAAAATAAATTTACGGAAATTTTCGGCACGGATGTTTTCAATGACAAAGTCATGAGCGAACGCCTTCCGAAAGATATTTACGAAAGACTTAAAAGAACAAGAGAGATGGGAAAGAGCCTCGATCCCACCGTTGCAAACGAAGTTGCACGTGTGATGAAGGACTGGGCGGTTGAAAACGGAGCTACGCATTTTACACATTGGTTTCAGCCTCTGACGGGGATAACTGCGGAAAAGCACGACAGTTTCGTCCATCCGACGGGGGACGGAGGCGCCGTCGCCGTTTTTTCGGGTAAAGAACTCATAAAAGGCGAATCGGACGCATCGAGTTTTCCGAGCGGCGGCCTGCGTGCCACATTTGAAGCAAGAGGATACACGGCATGGGATCCGACAGCTTACGCTTTCATTAAAGACGGCGTTCTTTGTATTCCCACCGTATTCTGTTCGTTCAGCGGAGAAAGCCTTGACAAAAAAACGCCTCTCCTTCGCTCTATCGAAGCTATAAACCGCCAGTCGCTCAGAATTTTACGGCTTTTCAACGACAATAAAACAAAAAGAGTAGTCCCGTCGGTCGGTGTCGAACAGGAATATTTTCTCATAAGAAAAGAAGATTATATAAGAAGGGGTGACCTTGTTTATACTGGCAGAACACTTTTCGGCGCAAAGCCCTGCAAAGACCAACAGTTGAACGACCATTATTTCGGCTCGATAAAAACGCAGGTTAAAGCCTTTATGAAGGACCTTGACGAAGCACTGTGGCGTCTCGGTGTTGCCGCAAAAACGGAGCACAACGAAGCCGCTCCCGCTCAGCATGAGCTTGCGCCCCTTTATTCCGATATAAATACGGCGTGCGACCACAATCAGATTACAATGGACGTAATGAAACGTGTCGCTTCGGATCACGGCCTCATTTGCCTCCTGCACGAAAAACCTTTCAACGGAGTCAACGGAAGCGGAAAGCACAACAACTGGTCTCTCACGACCAACGACGGAGTAAACCTTCTCGATCCCGGCGAAACTCCTTCGGAAAACGCACAGTTTCTCGTATTTTTGGCGGCGGTTATAGCCGCAGTCGACGATTATCAGGATTTGCTCCGCATCTCGGTTGCAACGGCGGGCAACGACCACCGTCTCGGCGGAGACGAGGCACCTCCCGCAATTTTATCGATGTTTCTCGGCGACGAACTCACCGCAATACTTGACGCTATCGAAAGCGGAAGCGAATATCACGATGAGGAAAAAGGCGTAATGTCCATAGGCGTTCACGTTCTGCCGAAGTTTCCGAAAGATACGTCGGACAGAAACAGAACTTCTCCTTTTGCGTTTACGGGAAACAAATTCGAATTCAGAATGCCGGGTTCATCTCTTTCCGTTGCGGGGCCGAATACAGTTATAAACACGATAGTCGCCGAAGAACTTTCAAAATTTGCCGACGAACTCGAAAAAGCGGAGGATTTCACGAAAGCTCTCAACAGCCTTATAAGAAAAACTATAACGTCACACAAGCGCATAATCTACAGCGGAAACGGTTATACGAAAGAATGGGTCGACGAAGCAAAAAAACGGGGTCTTTCGAATTATCCGACTTGCGCCGATGCGATTCCTCACCTGTGCGATGAAAAAAATATCGCTTTGTTTGAAAAACATAAAATTTACAACGAAAAAGAACTTCTTTCAAGGAGAGATATATATCTTGACAACTACGTTTCGGTCACCGGAATCGAAGCTACCACTATGGTCAAAATGATAAAAAAAGAAATCACACCGACTTGCATAAGATACCTCGATCTTCTCTCCTCGACAGCTCTGAAAAAGAAGCAAATAAGCGATAAAATCAGCACGTCTCTTGAAGAAAAACTTCAAATAAAGCTTTCCGAACTTAACGAATCACTCTACTCGGAAGCCGAAAACATAGCAAGTCTCAACAAAACTTTGCGCACGATAGACAACAGCCTTGTTGCGGCGGAATTTTGCAGAGATTCTCTTATTCCCTCAATGGAAAGAGCAAGAGCGCTTGCGGATGAAATCGAAGCATCGGTCGATAAGAGCATATGGCCTTATCCGACCTACGGCGATATTCTGTTCGCAATCAACTGAAGAAGCGCCGATAACGTCGGCACATCAAACAGGGCACACCTGAAAAATCAGGTGTGCCCTGTCTTAATATATCATCACATTTTGTTACATCATCCGCCGCCGTTTATTACCAATTAATGCCGAAGCGATCAACCCCATTGTTGGAAATCCTCGTGCATGCTTATGATATCATTGCTTTATTCCGTCCACATATTTTGTAATTGAATTATTACCGAAACTTATAGACCAATTTCCTTCAGCGTTTACTTCAAAAAAGTATTGTTTTCCGGCTTCCATTTTTCCAAGCGTTTCTCCATAATACGCTTCTCCGCTGTCGTTGACCAGCAAGTCATAAGAGTTGCGATCACCATATTCAGCAACTTCATATAGTCTGACGTGATAATGGCTTGTTGAATCAATATTAATTGTAATTGCTTCTTTCTTTCCTGTACCGTTAATAATGCCTGTAACGGTATCACCTGTTCCGGTAATATTATTAGTGCATGTACCGGACAATGTATCTATCTTTATCTCCCAAGTCCCTTGACAATCTATTTCTAAAATACCATTAGAAAGAGCTTCTATAGAGGAACCTTTGAGCAACACCGTTCCTGAATATGGTTTTCCCGAATCATTAACAAGCAATTCATAGCCGTCATCAGTATGAAATTTTATATGATAATGATGCACTGAATCAATTTTTATGTTAGCTACAAACGTGCCTTTCGGTAATACGATTCCGGAAATAACTTTATCGCCAGAACCTGAATAAACA
Organism: uncultured Ruminococcus sp.; assembly: GCA_964466085.1. GTDB lineage: Bacteria > Bacillota > Clostridia > Oscillospirales > CAG-272 > RUG14199. The sequence goes on along the minus strand of CAYXMB010000147.1, from coordinate 1,240 downwards.
AGAGGCTCAAATCTAACGTCGCCGCAAATGGTGCATACATTATTAACGTAATTATGCGATGCAACTCCACCTTCCGACAAGCCGCACCTGCTGCAAGTTTTTGCCTTTAAACAAGTAGCCTTATTCCAATTATGCCCAAGTGCAGAACCGTCGGTTGCACCGCAAGAACATTTGGCCGGTTCCGTACAGGTTGCTTTGGAATATGAATGTTTATGAACAGGCTTTGTTATTTCGATTTCCTCTTGAACTTCTTCGTTCTTTGCTGTTTCGGCACTCTTTTCAGTTTCCTCTGTCTTTGTTGTCTCGGCGGTATCTTCTCTGTCGGTTGTTTTTTCGGTGTCCTCGTCCTTTTCGGTTTCCTTATCGCTGTCTGCTTTTACAGTGCTTTCGCTTGTTTCCGATACCGTATTCGAGACGTCTTTCCGTTCCGTACCACCGTCATTTCCCGCAGTAACTCCTCCTATAAAAATTGCGACTATAAGGACAAGAGATACTACACACCAGAAAAAGCTCTTGCCCTTGTCGATACGCTCTCCTTTTTCAACATCAGCCGACAACGCTTCGCCACGCTTGGCTTTCGTGCAATTTTCTCTTTTTTTATTTTTAATAATAATATATACAACTGCCGAAACCGCTACCAAAGCAGTCGCTACCAAAACAGCCGCCAAAATGATTATCACGACAGTGACAACCGTAGAATCTTTGCCGAATTTTATCTTCACATTATCAAGACCGCTTTCGCTTTTCCGCACATTTTCCCATGCGGACTTATTTCCCGCATAGTATATTTCTTTAAGATTTGAACAATTAGAAAAGGCAAACTTTCCAATCGAAGTAACGCTTTCCGGTATCGTTACGTTCGAGAGAGATGTGCAATTGAAAAACGCATATTTTTCAATTGAAATTACGCTATCCGGTATTGTTATACTTATAAGAGAAGAACATTTATAAAACGCACTATATCCAATTGAAGTAACGGTGTGCCCTTCAATCTCAGACGGGATATCGAGTTTCTTCGCAGAACCGGTATAGTTTTTTATCGTCGCCGTGCCGTCGGAGTTTATACCGTATTTAAAATCACCGCTCGTTTTCGCCGAAGCCTCAAGCGTCGAAAACGGTATTGCAAAAATAAGAAACATTACCGCAAATGCAAACGATAAAAGTTTTGTGTTTTTCTTCATGATGATTCTCCTATAAAAAGTCAAGTGGTTAGAACCAACTTGCTATATTTTTTTGTAAA
>CAYXMB010000146.1:0-4168 GCA_964466085.1 uncultured Ruminococcus sp. | reverse complement strand
TCAAGGTTGTCGCCCTCCGAGATGAACACATACCGCTCGCCACCTTTTGACATAGCATGGAAGAAAAGCGCCCAAACAATGGCACCAACAACTATTACTACAATTCCTATCGTAATAAGAGTGCCCTGGCGACGGCTTTTCTTCGATTTCACCGAACTCCCCGTTGCACCATTTGCAAATCGGAACGGCAAAACCGCCTTCCTCACAGTTCGGATAATAAGAATAACTTCCCACCTCGTGGAGGCATACAAAGTCGAATCCGTTGTCAAGTGCATATCTTTCGGATTCGCATCCGGAATGACCGTAAATCGTAAACGGTGCCAAGCGCTTAACGGCACCGGAACTGTTCCGATAATATCCGAGTGCCTGCTCGCCGATTGAAGTTACGCTGTCGGGCACGGTTATTTCGAAAAGTGCTTTGCAGCCGAACAGCGCCTGTTTTTCAATGGATTCAAGCGTACTCGGCAAATTAACCGTGTTGAGAACGCTATCCGATTTGACAGTGAGTTGAGAAAGGCTTCTTGTGCCTTCGGGAATCGTTATCACATTCTGTGCGTTCGTACCTCTTATTGTCAAAGTGCAACCGCCGTAAACCGATATGACCCCCGTCGGCAAGCTTCTGTAATATTTTGAATTGGCAATCGCCTGATAACCTATGTATTCAAGCGTTTCGGGAAGATTTACAACGCCTCCCGGATAAAAACATACCCCTCGCTCGCCGATATGTTCGACACTTTCTGGCAAAGTTGTCTCCTTAACGCCGTTACACCCGTCGAAAGCATAATCTCCTATATATTCAAGGCTCTCGCTCCATTTAATCGAGGTAAGCCCCGTGCATTTAAAGAAAGCCTCGTTACCGACGTACTCAATGCCGTCGGGCATAACGACAGAGGTAAGCGAGGTGCATTCCTTGAAAGCCCCTTCTTCGATTTTTTTCAAAGTCGACGGGAGGGTGATTTTTTTAATTGACGAGGCGCCGAAAAAATAATACTTGCCGACAGAGGTTACCCCTTCTTCGACAACGACTTCGACAAATTCCGAAAAACCGTCTGCCCAAGGAACGTACCCTATAGCGTCGTGATACTCGAAACAAGGACCTTCTCCGGAAACCGTTATAACTTTCGTTTCGGCGTTGAAGCTGACTTCCGTTCCGTTTTTCGAATACGTAACGTTTTCGGCTCCTCTTGCCGCAAAGGAAGCGGAGCTTATAACCGGAATCAGCGAAAGCAGTACCGCAAACACTTTCATCGTCGTTTTTCTCGCAATTTTTTTATTCATTGCCGCATCTCCGTTCTTCCGTCATTTTCATAAGCGTAATAGTATCTGCCGCACTCAGGATTCCGTCGGAATTGTAGTCGAGAGACGAAACGCAAGCTCCGCCGCTCTGTGTCATGGCACGTGCAAGCTCCGCCGTGCCGCTTTCGAAAGCGGCTTTTTGCGAAACCTCAATCCCTTCGCCGTCGAACCATTTACCTTCGGATATACCGCACGAGAGACACGTTCTGATGCAAAACGACGGAACTCCGGCAATGTCGTCGGCATCCGTTATTTTAAGGTAGTCCCCGAAAGAATGTCCCGTCGGCGGAATTTCATAAGCATTGAATATTTCTCCGCAATTTTCGCACGCAAATCCCGCCGTTCCGCTTTCGGTACAGCTTGCCGTTTTGACTGTGACGGCATCTTTCGGTATATCGTGAGTTTTTTTCTCTATTTCCGTTTTTTCAACGGCTTCGCCGCATACGGTGCAGGTTTTCGCAATGTAACCGCGACAAGCGCACGTCGGCTCTGCGATAACGGTCCATTCTTCACTCGGAATATGTCCTGTCGCTTTTATTGTTTCCTTACCGAAAGTCTTTTTGCAAACGGAGCATATTTCCGTTATGACAAGGTCGTCACAGCATCCGCCTCCGCACTCGACTTTCTCTAAGGTGTGCCCTTTTGCGGGAAAAATCTCTTTTGTGCCGATATGTCCGCAGACGGTGCATTTATCAGCTGTCATATAGCCGAGTTCACAGTCGTAGGACAGCGTTACTTTTTCGTTCCGGTGTTCCGCCGTATAGCTCTTGCCAAGCGACGTCAGATATTCCTCCAAAGCGGGAGAACATCCGCGACAGATGATATTTATTTTTTTGAGCAGTGTATATTCACCCGACGACATATCGTAACCTACGGATTTTATTCCCATTTCTTTTATCGATGCGGGAAACGATATTTCGGTTACGGAATCGGTGTAACAAAAACAGTAGTCGCTTATATATTCCACACTGTCGGGAACGGTTATCTTCTTAAGCCCGTTTATTTTAAGAAAAGCGTTTCCGCCGATAACTTTCGTCCCGTCGGGCACTTCGTATTCGTCAAGCGAAATTTCCCAACCGTTTTTCAAAAGAAGGACTTCTCCGTTGCATATCGTGAAAAATCCCGCTTTGCGCGATTTGTCTGCAAGAGAGCCGTAATCGAAACTCGACGAAACGTTGATAGGCGTTTTATCGAATATAATATCGGCAAGAGACGAACAGTAGCCGAAAGCCGACGAGCCGATTTTTTCGAGATTAGGCCCCAGATGAACTTCGGTCAGCGAATTGCATTTGTAAAAGCTTTGTATTCCTATTTCTTCAACGTCGGAGAGGTTTATATCTATCAGATTTTCACACTCGTAAAAAGAATTCGTTCCTATGACTTTGCAGCTTTTGCCGAGTTTCACGCTCCGAAGCTCCGAAAGCCCGTAGCACATGTCGGCAGACGTTTTTTCAAGCCCGTCGCCGATCTCAAGGCAAACAAGAGAGGTGCATTTGCAAAAAGCGTTCGCTCCGATTTCCGTCACGCTGTCGGGAATAATCACTTTATCAACGGAACCGCAAAAGTAAAACGCATAGTCTCCGATTGTTTCAACCGTATTCGGAATAGAGAAATCGGTAGCGGAATTCATGTAGGAAAAAGCAAAGTCGCCTATTGTCGTGGCACCGTCTTCGACAACGACTTTGTAAATCGTAAGCCCGTACCACGCGGGAGCAACGCCGCCCGATTTTGCATTTCGGTAAGAATACATGGGGCCCTCTCCGCTTATCGTAAGCGTTTTATCGCTTTGGGTATATTTCCAATAAAGAGAGGGACCGCATTTGCCCGATGTGTCGGCGGCATACGAACAAAGCGGAGTCACCGACAAAACAAGTACTGCCGCCGTTATCCACGATATTATTTTCACCAAAAATTTTTTCTTCATGAAAATCTCCGTTTCGCTTCTATTCTTCAAAATCCGAATTATACTTATTCGAAATCACCCTCGCCGTCGATATACAGTCGGGCTCTCGTCAGCTTTTCGGAACACGGCACGTACTTTTTGCCGTGAAAAGACGGGTCAACACCGCATTCGAGGCATTTTGTCCTTCCCATCGGGTGATATGCGATAAGCTCGATTTTTTTGCAAAAATTAAGTTTGTCTCTGATTTTCACGACGGAATCAATATGCTCTTTTGTGAAATTGATTCCTTCGAGAATAATACAGCGAAGTACCGTCGGAATTCCGACTGAATCCGCAAATTCGAGGTTTGATAAAATTTCATCAAAACGTGCTCCCGTGTTTTCGGCAAGCCGAGCGGGATTTGTATCTTTAACATCCCAAAGAAGAGTATCGGTGCAGCGCGATAAAGAGTAAATAAGCTCTTTATCGAAACTTCCGCAGGTTTCAACTGCGGTATTCAGCCCCGCCTCTTTCATTTTTTCGAGAAGCCTCACCGTCTTTTCTCCGTGAAACAAAGGCTCACCGCCGGAGAGAGTTACTCCGCCGCCTCCCGTGTAAAATGCTTTGTCCCGAAGAACGGCATCGATAATTTCCGAAAAAGTCATATCGGCATGACTTTTCTTCAAAGCCCCCGTCGGGCAGGCATCGGCGCAGGTAAAACATCCGACGCACTTCTCACGGTTGAAACGGTGCAACCCGTCTTCGAAAAAATGACAGCCGTTCGGGCAAATTTCGCATGAAGTGCAGGAGATGCAGCTTTTTTCGCCGTACATCAAAACCGGCGCCGAAGTCCTCGCTTCGGGATTGTGACACCATTTGCATTTCAAAGGACATCCCTTCAAAAACACGGTGGTTCTGATCCCGTCGCCGTCATGCATACAAAAACGCTGAATTGCGGTAACCGGCAAAGTGACTTCGCTTATCACTTTT
>CAYXMB010000145.1:0-4231 GCA_964466085.1 uncultured Ruminococcus sp. | reverse complement strand
GACCCTAAACAGACAGGCGCCTTCTTTCGGAAGCAAGAATATCGAAACGCTTATTATGCGCACGGAAAACGAAAGAGGAATAGTTTACGACGAAAAGCAAAGAGATTCGATAAACGCATCTCTTGAGGACGGCGTGGTTATTATAACAGGCGGTCCCGGAACGGGTAAAACCACCGTTATAAAAGCCATTATATCGATTTTCGAAAGTCTCGGCATGGATATCGCACTTGCGGCACCGACGGGACGTGCCGCAAAAAGAATGAGTGAGGCAACCTCGTGCGAAGCATCGACTATTCACCGCCTTTTGTGCATGGAATATTCCGAAGGCGAGAAAGCCCGTTTCATGAAAAACGAAGACGATTTACTTGAAGAGGACGTTTTTATTCTCGACGAAGCATCTATGATTGACGTTTACCTGATGGAAGCTTTTTTGAAAGCCGTAAAGCCGACCGGCAGGATAATTTTAATCGGCGACTCGGACCAGCTTCCTTCCGTCGGAGCTGGTGATTTGCTCCATGACCTCATAAAATCGGGTGCTTTTAAAACGGTAAACCTCACGAAAATTTTCAGGCAAAACAGCGAGAGCAGAATTATCACGAACGCTCATGCCATTAACGACGGGACAATTCCCGAACTTACGAATAAAAATTCCGACTTTTTCTTTATGTCACGTGACAGCGAAGAAGCCGTTGCACAAACGATTGCCGACCTTTACAAAAACAGGCTTCCCAAAAAATACGGAAAAAGAACGGCGGAGCAAATACAGGTAATGACGCCGACACGCAAAGGCACATGCGGTACCGAAGGGCTCAACACCATGCTTCAAAATACGCTCAATCCGAAGGACGGACTAAAAAAAGAGATTGTATTCAGAAACGTCGTTTTCAGGGAATTCGACAAGGTAATGCAGACCAAAAACAACTACTCTCTGACGTGGGAAAAGGACGGATATACGGGTAACGGAATATTCAACGGCGATATCGGAACCATCACCGACATCGACACGGCAAAAGGCAAGCTGACGATAGATTTCGACGAGAAAATCTGCGAATACGATTTTGCGTCTCTTGAAGAAATCGAACATGCATGGGCAATAACCGTACATAAAAGTCAGGGAAGCGAGTACCCGATAGTTATTCTTCCCCTTTGCCCCTGTGCACCGATGCTTTTGACGAGAAATCTCCTGTACACCGCCGTCACGAGGGCTGAAAAAATGGTAATCCTCGTCGGAAAAAAATCCGTTCTCGAACAAATGGTAAAAAACGACAGACAGGCCGAAAGATATACGGGACTTCGTCTGTTTTTAAAAAAACAAATGACATGATTTTACGGAGTTAACAATGAAAAAATTAAAAATAGTTTGCACCGATATCTCAAGCGTCACAAAAGGAGATATCGATATTTCGGTACTCGATAAATTCGGAGAAGTCGTAACGTATCCTTATACGGCACCGTGCGACACTGCCGAGAGAATAAAAGACGCCGATATAGTACTCGTAAATAAAACAGTTATAGGCAAAGCCGAAATGGAAAATGCCGAAAACTTAAAATATATCGGCATATTCGCAACGGGATATAATATAATCGACCTTGAATATGCAAGCAAAAAAGGGATAACCGTGTCGAATGCGGGACAGTATTCGACAAATGCCGTAGCTCAGCATACGTTTGCTCTCATGCTTGAGATGTTTTCGAAAGTCGGATTTTACAATGAATTTGTTCAAAACGGCGGATGGAAAAGCGCCGAGATTTTCACGGCTTTCGTCGGCGGAACGGATGAAATTTACGGAAAAACACTCGGTATCGTAGGATACGGCAGTATCGGAAAAGCCGTTGCAAAAATCGCAAACTCATTCGGAATGAACGTAATTGTAAACACAAGAACACCGAAAGACGACAGTACGGTGAAATTCGTCTCGTTCAAAGAGCTTTTAAAAGAAAGCGACGTTATAACTTTGCACTGTCCGCTTACAAAAGACACATCAAAACTCATAAATGAAGAAACACTCAAAATGTGCAAAGACGGAGCATACCTTATCAACACTTCGAGAGGCGGGGTAATCGATGAGGTCGCACTCGCAAGTGCACTCAAAAACGGAAAGCTCGCCGGTGCCGCATTGGACGTTCTCGACGTAGAACCGATGACGGCAAACTGCCCTTTGTTCGGGCTTAAAAATGCGGTAATAACGCCTCACGTTGCGTGGTCACCGCTTAAAACGAGAGAAAGACTTATGGGAATCGTAGTTTCCAATATCGAAGCTTTCCTTGCGGGGAAGCCCGAAAACGTCGTTAACGGAAAATAATCGAAATCATCGGGGAGAAAACAATGTATACACTGAAAAATCCGAAATACGCAAAGGCAAGGGAAAAGGCAAGAGAGCTTGTTTCGAAGATGACCCTTGAAGAAAAGATTGTTCAGCTTACTCAATATATAAGCGGGGATAATTCTTATAACCCCGAAAGCAAGGACGACAGCGGCTCATGTAATGCGGGAAAATGCGGTTCTTTCCTTGCGGCGTGCGGAATTTACGAGGTAAATGCGCTTCAAAAAATCGCACTTGAATACACGCCGTTTAACATTCCCGTTATCACGGGGTGTGACGTCATTCACGGTTACAGAACGACCATGCCGATTCCTCTTGCGATGTCGTGCACTTTTGACCCCGACACGGTACGCAAATGCTGTGCGACGGCGGCAATAGAGGCAAGATGCGACAACGTCCACTGGGTATTTTCTCCGATGGTCGATATCGCCCGTGATTCGAGATGGGGCAGAGTTGCCGAAGGATTCGGAGAAGACCCGTATCTTTGCTCGCTTCTTGCGGCGGCGGCCGTAAAAGGCTATCAGGACGACGGCGGCGTTATGGCATGTATGAAACATTTTGTAGCCTATAGCGCATGTGAAGGCGGAAGGGATTACAACTCTTGTGAAATGAGCCCTCAGACGCTTTTCAACGTCTATCTCCCGCCTTTCAAAGCGGGAATCGATGCCGGAGTTGCCACAGTAATGTCGTCGTTTAACGATATAAACGGTATTCCCTGTTCGGGAAGCAAATATATTCTGACCGACGTTTTGCGCAAAAAGCTCGGTTTCGACGGATTCGTCGTTTCAGATTACGACTCGGTTCTCGAGCTTGTAAATCACGGCTTTGCAAAGGACAAAAAAGATGCCGTTCTCAAAGGATACGGTGCCGGAGTCGACGTTCTGATGTCGGGAAATGCTTATAACAACTATCTGCCTGAACTTGTGGCGGAGGGCAAAATCAGCGAAGAACAGATTGATGCTTCCGCAGAACGGATTATTGCGGCAAAATATTTAGTGGGCGTTATGGATGAGCCTTTGCTCGATACGGAAAAACCGAGACCGCATTTAACCGAAGAACACAGAAAATGCGACTACGAGGCCGCCGTGAAGTCGTTTGTTTTGCTTGAAAACAGCGGAGTGCTTCCGTATGTCCCGAAAACGGCAAAAGGTCAAAAAATAGGGCTCACGGGCCCCATAGCGAATGACAAAGACAGCGTTCTCGGATGTTGGTCAAGTCTTAAAAACCCGTCATGCACCGTAAGTATTTACGATGCAATGCAAAGGACGTATCCCGAATCGGAAATAATATACGAAAAAGGCTGTTCTTTCGACGGGTACGAATGGAGCGATGACACAATATCTGCTCTTTCTGAATGCGATATTATTTTCGCATGTGTGGGTGAGCACGCCCGTGAAAGCGGCGAGGCGACAAGCAAAACCTCTCTTGAATTAAACGGCACTCAGCTTGAATATCTCGACAAACTGTTTGACACGGGAAAGCCCGTCGTCGTAATTATAAGTGCCGGCAGACCGCTTATCATGACCGAAATACGAAAGAAAGCGGCGGCGCTTCTGTACATCTGGGCACCCGGAACGGAAACGGGAAATGCGGTATGCGACGTTTTGAGCGGGAAAAAGTGTCCTTCGGGAAAAACGACGGTTTCCTTCCCCTTTACCACAGGTCAGCTTCCGCTTTATTACAATTTCAAGAGCACGGGCAGACCCGCCGCCGGGAAACTGTTTTTCGAATCGAAATATATCGACTGTCCGATAGGCGCTCTTTATCCGTTCGGATACGGGCTCTCCTATGCCGAATTCGAATATTCCGAGCCCGAAATTTCAAGCCAAACGCTTGAAAGAGGAAATCGCATAACCCTTTCGTGCGAAGTGAATAACGTCGGCGAGTGCGAGGGTGAGGAGACGGTA
>CAYXMB010000144.1:0-4312 GCA_964466085.1 uncultured Ruminococcus sp. | reverse complement strand
CTGACCCTTGCACCGACTCCCGCAGTTGGCGATTCGGTTGCACATATTCTCGAAGAAATGGGGCTTGAAAAATGCGGCGCTCACGGCACAACCGCATGTCTTGCACTGCTTAACGATGCCGTCAAAAAAGGCGGAGTTATGGCATCGTCTCACGTCGGCGGACTTTCGGGCGCTTTCATTCCCGTATCCGAAGATGCCGGCATGATTGATGCGGCGGAGAAAGGAGTTCTTCGCATCGAAAAGCTTGAAGCGATGACCGCCGTCTGCTCGGTAGGGCTTGATATGGTGGTAATTCCGGGAGATACTCCTCCCGAAATAATCTCCGCAATTCTTGCCGACGAAGCGGCAATCGGTCTTATAAACTCAAAGACCACCGCTATAAGACTTATTCCCGCAATAGGTAAAAAAGCGGGTGACGTACTTGAATTCGGCGGACTTCTCGGTCATGCGCCGATAATGGAAATAAATCGGCAAAGTCCCGAAAAATTTATAAACAGGGGCGGAAGAATTCCCGCACCTATTCAAAGTCTCAAAAACTGATTATAACGGAGCGAAAAATGAAATACAGAATAAAAGATTATCCCGATATAAAAGAAAAAGTCGAAAAAATGAGTGTCGAAACTCTGCTTTCGAAGATTATTATCCCTCACCTCACGCCTAACGTCGAATATTGCCCGAAAGTCGAAGAAACAAAGGAAAATTTCGGCGTGTTTGTGTTCAGCTCAAAAGCCGAAGACTGCATAAAAATGGCAAATGACATCAACGAAGGCAGAGAGGAAAAAGCTCTTGTCGTATCCGACATAGAAAACGGTGCGGGCAGCGCACTTGTCGGCGGAGTCGCATTTCCCTCTCTCCGTGCCGTTGCGGAAACGGGTAATGCCGAATACGCTTATAAAATGGGCAAGTATACGGCGGAGGAAATGAGACTTGCGGGATATCACTGGGCATTCGGGCCTTGCGTCGATATTCTCGCAAACAAAGATTGCCCTGTGCTTTCCCTCAGAAGCAGCGGTGACACGGTTGACGATGTTCTCGACTACGCCGGCGGATATATGAGAGGACTTCAGGATAACGGCATGATAGCAACCGTAAAGCACTTTCCCGGTGACGGATACGGCACGGACGACCAGCATATAACCGTCCCCGTCAATCCTTTATCGAAAGAAAAATGGTACGAGCAGTTCGGAAAGGTATATTCAACTCTTATCGAAGAAGGCGCAATGGCGGTAATGCCGGGACATATCGCTCTGCCCGCTTTTGATGAAAAAGACGAATATATGGATATGTATCCGCCGGCTACGGTATCGAAGAAAATACTCGGCGATTTGCTCCGCAAAGAGCTTGGATTCGAAGGCTTAATCGTATCCGATGCGGTTAACATGGGCGGATTTTGCGGCTACATGAATTGGTTTGAAGCAAACGCAAAATTTCTTGAGGCCGGAGGAGACGCACTTCTTTTCCAATATTACAAGCCCGAATATATAGAGGGCATGAAAAAGCAGCTTGAAAACGGCACGCTGTCGCTTGAAACGCTGAAAAACAGAGCTTACAGAAATTTGTGTTTTGCAAGAGAGTATTTCGAAACTCACACCGATACGCCGACTTTCAACAGAGAAGAAGCTGAGGCATGTGCGAAAGAAGTCTGCGATAAATCGGTTAAAATAGTCAGAAACCGTGCTGGCACGCTCCCCGCAAAACTCGATAAAAATTCAAAAGTTCTGCACGTTGTGATGACGCAAATAGATTACCCTCTCGAAGCACCGAACGAACTTACCGAAAGGCTTAAAGAGGTGTGCGGTACCGTTGATGTAATGGACGACCCGAGACCCTGGCTTATTAAAGAAGCGGTTTTAACCGGAGAATACGACTACGTAATTGTCACGGCAGGGATTTATGCGACTTACGGGCTCAATACCGTAAGATTTGCCGGAGAAGTTGCGAGAAACATGATGGAAGGTTGGATGAGATTCGGAACTCCCTGTATTTTCATATGCAACGGTCACCCGTATTTTGCCGAACAGTTCAAAGGACTTGTCGATACGGCAATTAACACTTACGGTTACAATAAATATACAAACGATAAAGTCATGGAGCTGCTTCTCGGAAAGTAATTCGAAGAGCGAAAACTTCGCCGAAACAATGCGACGGGACCCGAAAGGATGCAGAGATGAAAACAAAGCCGATATCCGTTTTACTGATAGTGACGATGCTTGCAGGCATTGTTTTTTGCGGTTGCGATTCGGTTTTCGCAGATGCAAAGCCAAGTGAGAACGAAAAACTTAAAATATCGGTTGAAGCCGAAGAACCGTTATTCGGCATGATGCCGTCCGACGTAAAATTCACGGTTGCAATCGGCGAAAGCACCGTTGAGAACTCCTGTCAATGGACCGAAATCAAAGATGAAGCCGAAAGGGAATTCTCCGGTACATTTGAGTCACTGACGGAGTACTTTGCATATCTCAACTTCAAAATACCATCGGGATTCGACACCGACGACGTTGATTTTACGCTGAAAAAAGGAGCGGGTAAATTATATGAATTCACCTGCGACAGCGAAAGCGGTAATGCCAAAGTTAAAATATATTTCAAAACAAAAAAACTTATCGAAATCGACGGGACAATACCTGAAAGCGAGACAAAAGTTTCGGATGCGGTATATACCGTAAAAATCGACGGCGAGACGGTCGAATTCGTTGCTTCATGGAACGAACACGGCGAAAGAATACGTCAAATGAAACCCGACGAGACGTTTTCTTCGGATAAGGTTTACAGCCTGGATTTATCTTATTACGTACCTGTCGGAACGGATTTCAACAAACTCAAATTCATCGGAAATATGGGAGGCGGAAGGTACAACGGGAGCGGATACCTGGAAGAAACGGGCGAGATTTGGAGCCATATAAAATTCAACCCCGCCGAGATGATGGGAATTTGCGAAATCGAAATCGATGTGGATACGCCGAAAAAAGGCGACGTTCCGTCGGATATTCGCTGTAACGTTAAATGCAACGGTGAGAAAACCGCATTTACGATTTATTGGTCGGGCATTGCGGAAGGTGCGGAAATTCTCGACAGACAAGGAAAGCTTGCCGAAACATCGGGACTTTGCGCAACGGTCAGAATAGAAACCGATTCAGTATTTTCAAACGACAATATAAAGGTTACAGCAAGCGAAAATTGCACGGTAATCGGAAAAGAATACGTACCGGGTGATTCTGATAGAGAAAACTCATATATTTCGGTCGTTCTGTCGTTCGATTTACAGAAAGCCGACGAGCCCGAAACCACGCCGGAAAGCGAAACAGAAAAAGATAACGGGCATGAAGAACCGGAAAATGTACCGACAAACGGTATATGCAATCACAACTACAAAGTGATTTCAAGTGTCAAAGCGACGTGCACCGAAGACGGAAACAAAGTTTATCAATGCACGTATTGCGGCGTAAATTACAAAGAAAATATCCCGAAAACCGAACACTCCTTCATCTTGAAAGACACCGTTGCGCCGACGTGCACTGAGGAAGGTGCCGAAAACAGAGTATGTCGCTATTGCGGAACCGTAAAGTCAACTCCGATTTCCGCAAAATCTCACGTTTTCGAGAAAACGGCAGTTGCACCGACGTGTATGCTCGGCGGATATACGAAATACGTCTGCGTAAACTGCAATTACAGCTATACGGAAAACGAAGTCGGCGCAAAGGGTCACAGCTACGTTGAAAGCGTTGTCAGACAGAGAAACTGCACCGAAAGCGGCGTTATAAGGTGCACATGCTCCGCATGCGGCGACACCTACATCAGAGAGGAAGCCGCAACGGGACATTCCGTTTCCGCATGGTCTCATAATTATAACATGGCGTATCACAGCGGTACTTGTACCGAATGCGGCGAGACCGTAACGGAAGAACACGCTTTCGAATATATTTATATTGATGAATCAACCCACAGGCGAACGTGTAAAATATGCGGTATATCCGGCAAAGAGCAGCACAACGGTGCCTCCTGCCCGTTTTGTAACTGAAAATATAAAATCAAAGCCCCGACACAGTCGAAAATTATCTCGGCTGTGTCGGGGTATCTTTTGTTTATCGGTATCTTTGCCTTTGAAAAAACTGCTTTATCCGTCGGAAATTCTTCTTTTGTCGAAAAAATCGGTCATGAGGCTCGAACATTCATCGGCCATAATGCCGAATGTAACCTGCGGTTTGTGATTAACGGGCAGAGAATTTAAGTCGAAAAGACTTCCGTATGCTCCGCTTTTCTGTTCCGAAGCGCCGATATAGACTTTCGGCACACGTGCGTTCATAATAGCGCC
>CAYXMB010000143.1:0-4339 GCA_964466085.1 uncultured Ruminococcus sp. | reverse complement strand
AAGCGAAATTTCATTTCCGATTTCAAGTGAAAACGAGTGGGATGCCAATATTTCCGCCGGAACGGTTCTTTGCATGACGCCTTCGACCGTTGTCGTTATCACAGCCGCACCGTCCGTGAAAAGCAAGTGCGAAAGCACCGAAAGCCTCTCATGTTCGAGATCATGGGAGGCTGTGATGTTATAAAAATTAAAATCTCTTGCTGGATAGAAAAACGACGGAATTCCGCTTTCGGATAAAAGAACCGATGACGCTATGGCGCTTTTTGCGTCGGGGAATATAAGCAAAAGCCGTTTTTTGCCTTCGAATTTTCCGTTTGCGATATCGTCGGCAAGAGTCAGAATAAACAGGGAATACGCATCGTCGCTCTGTTCTTCGATACTCACGGGTAAGTAGTAATTCACTCCGTATTTTTCGTGCAAAGAGTCCGAAATCGAGCCGTAAAGGTCAAACGAGCGGAAACTTTCCCGAATCAGATTGTAATTCATGCCTTTCCGGCTCCTTTTTTATTGTAGCGGCTCATGGCGTCGGGAAGGTTTCCCGAAACGAAAGACGTGCATATATCCAAAGCGCAGACGGCACAATCGCCTATTGCTTTCGCATCGTCCTCCGACGGCTTGCCGAGAACCCAGTCTTTGAGGTCGTAATCGGGACGGGGCTTTTTTCCGACTCCTATTTTAACTCTCGCGAAATTGCCGATTTTTTCGGTGATATTTCTTATACCGCGCTGTCCGCCGTCGGAACCTTTTTCCCGAATTCTCATAATTCCCGCATCGAAATTGATGTCATCGCAAAAAACTATTACTTTCGACGCATCGATTTTGAAGAAATCCATAGCCTTTTTGACGGCCTCTCCCGATAAATTCATGAAAGTTTGCGGCTTCATGAGAAGCACTTGTTTTCCGCCGATTGCGCATCTGCCCGTCAAAGCGTCGAATTTGAGAGTTTTACATTCCGCACCGAGTTTTTCGCAAATAAAGTCAATTGCCGCAAAACCTGCGTTATGCCTTGTGTTTTCGTATTCTTTTCCCGGATTTCCGAGACCTACCGCGATAAATTCCGGTACACCGTATCCGTCGTCTTTTTTTTCTATTTTCTTAAACAAGTCGAATATACTTGCCACGTCGCACCTCTGTGAAATAACTGTTTTAAACAGTATATCACAACTTGGTTTTTCGTGCAATGTTTTTTATGTAAAATCGTCGATTTCGGAAAATAATATTAAAAAAAGAGCGTAGCTCTTGAAGTTCGGGCAAAAATGTAGTAATATATAATCGGTAAAGTTTAACGGAGGTGACGGACTGTGGAGCCGAAAGACGGAAATAAAAATAAGAAAACCGAAATTTTGCGAAATGACGACGTGTTCGTGAGTTCTGTCGAAAACCTGAAAAAAGACGACATTGCACCTCTTTGCGAGAAGAAAAAGGCGAAAAAGAGAATCGGCGATATAGCTTTAAGCGCCGTTGGCGTTCTCTGCGCCGTGACTTTGATTGTTTGCGGCGTGCTTATCGCAAGAAATCTCATCGATAAAAAAAGAGGAAACGATATATACAACGAAGCGGCGTCGGGTGTGAATCCCGTTACTATCGGAAACAACAGAAGCGGCGAGGACAAGGGGGACCCCGTTGTCATGGGGATTTACGACAGAATCAAAGCTTACGTCGGCGGAGAAGACCTCGACACCGCCGAAGATATCTATGACCTTGACCTCTCGTCGATGAAAGCGAGTATCAGCTCCCTCAAAGAGAGAAATTCGGACGTCATAGGTTGGATTTACGCAGAAAACACGAGAATAAACTATCCTCTGATGAGGAGCGCCGCCGGAAACGACGATTACTATCTCACCCACACCTATACGGGAGAATACCGTGCGGTCGGTTCGATTTACATGGTCTCCGACTGCTCACCGAAGCTCGATGACAATTTCAACACATTGATTTACGGTCATAACGTCGTCAACGGAACGATGTTTCATGACGTTTACGAATTTTACAGAGACGAAGAATTTTTCAAGAATAACCTGATTTATATTTACACCCTTGACGGAGCCTATATTTACAAGCCCTTTGCGGTTTACGAAACGACAAGCGACTACAACTACATTCAAACTTCTTTTTATGACGAAAGCGAGTTTTTGACATTTGCAAAAAACGTCGGTTCGAACAGTGTTTGGAATTCGGGTGTGAGCGTTACGTCGGGTGACACGATAATCACGCTTTCGACGTGTACGAACGGCGGTGTGCAGGGCACGGGAAGATATGCTCTCCACGCAAAACTCATAGCGTTTACGGAGTGAATTTATGACTGAAAATACCGATATCCGAAAAAAACTCGTGTGCCCGATTTGCAAGTCTTTTTTCGAATGCGACGGAAAAAGCCTCATCTGCACGGGCGAAAGACGTCATTTGTTCGACCTTGCGTCGACGGGATACGTGAATTTGCTTATGCCCGGAAGAAGCCGCAATTCCAAAACGGGCGACGACCCCGAAATGATAGGTGCGAGAAAGCGTTTTTTGGCGACGGGACACTATGATAAAATTTCGGAGGGCATCGGGGATATTATACTCTCCGATTTGAAAGAAAAAGGCCAGAACTCGGCGTTTTGTATCGACAGCGGATGCGGAGAAGGGTATCATACTCTGAATATTGCGAAAACCGTATCGTCGGGCGGTGCGGACGTTCTGACCGTCGGATTCGACGCATCGAAAAAAGGTGCGTCGGGCGGTGCCGTGCGAGCTCACAGAGAGGGATTTGCAAATCCTTTTTCGAACGACTGCGAGAGTGCTTGCAAGGCTTTCTTTGCGGCGGGAAATATATTTTCGCTCCCCGTGAAAAGCGGGAGCGCCGATTACGTGACAAGCCTTTTCGCTCCCGTTGCGGGAGAGGAAAACCGCAGAATACTTAAAGAAGACGGAAAACTTATCGTTGCGGCATCCGGGCAAAACCATCTTTACGAACTTCGGAAAATTCTTTACGACAAAGTCGTTTTGCCGTCGGGCGAGGTAAAATGTCCCGTCGGATTTTCGAAAGTCGGCGAGAGGGTAATTCGGTATAAAACGTTACTTGAAAGCAACGCCGAAATTTGCGATTTGTTTACGATGACCCCCTTTTATTACAGAACGTCGCTTGCCGACAAAGAAAAACTTTCGAAAATTTCGACGCTTGAAATCACGGTTGAAACTCTGATTTGCGTTTTCCGACCGAATAAAGAATAAATACATAAAACACGGAACAAAACCCGAAAAGAGCACGGTGTTGCCGTGCCGCTTCGCATCGAAGGAGGACTTATGAAACTTTCCGAAAAAAATAAAACGGCAAGCGGGAAATTGAAAATATTTCTTCGGATTCTTGCGGTTCTGTTTATGCTTGCCGCACTTTTCTGCGCTTTGCGCATTGCGGCGGTATGGCTTATTCCCGGCGTAACCGTGAGAATACGGACGTTCTTCTTCCTGATTGTGGGAGCGGTGATTTTTTCGGCAATTTCGGTGACTCTGTTTTTCTCGTACGGCGAAAAAAGCGAACGTGAGAAAAAAGTGATTCACGGTATTATAATCTTTTATTTTGCGGCCTATATCGTTCTCTTTCTCGGTCTTGTGTTTTTCGTCCGTGCTTATACTAACAGAGAAAGTTATACATTTGCCTATAATCCGCATTGGCTTGCCGATTCGAAAGAAGTGCTGATTCCGTTTAAAATAATAATATCCCATATTAAAAACCTTGCGAAAAGCCCGCTTCACAGAATCGTCATTCTGTTCGACGTTTTGGGCAACTTCATAGCGTACATGCCTCTTGCTTTCTTCCTTCCCGTAATGTCGAAGGACTATTCAAAGCTCGATTCGTTCCTGCCCGTAGCCGTTTTTTCGGCGGCGGCAGTCGAAATATTTCAGGGGATGTTCTCGCTCGGCACGTGCTGTACCGATGATTTGACAGTCGGCGTTTTAGGAGCGCTTTTCATGTTCGGTATTATGAAAATCGGCAAGGTCGAAAGACTTCTCAAAAAGCACGGAGTTTATTTTTACGAATAATCAAAGGTGACAAAATGAGCAAAATCGTTTGGAAGGGCGGAACGCTTCTCGGCCCGATACCGCCCGTTATGGTGACTTGCGGCACATTCGACGAGGCAAATATAATAACCGTCGCATGGACGGGAATTATAAATACACAGCCTCCCCGCACGTATATTTCGGTAAGACCCGAAAGGTATTCCTACGGGATAATAAAAGAGAGCGGTGAATTCGCAATTAATCTGACAACTTCAGGTCTTGCAAGGCAAGCCGATTATCTCGGAATACACACGGGGAGAAAAATCGACAAATTCAAGAAAAGCGGACTTCGAAAAGA
>CAYXMB010000142.1:0-4342 GCA_964466085.1 uncultured Ruminococcus sp. | reverse complement strand
GTACTTCGTCGCTTCTTTCACTCTGCGAAGCTCAACTATCGGTGTTGTGAAAATAATATCGACGGCGTATTTTTCTGCGGCTTTATCGGCAACAAGCGCCAAATCGAGAACATCATCGCCGTAAAGATATGATTTGGGCCCGATTTCGAAAAAAGGAGCCTTAACGGTACAATTCGGATACATAAATGCCTCCCGTATATTTTGTTTAACTACCTGTTATATTATAAATTCACAAAAACAAAAAGTCAATAAGCCTTTGACAATTAGGTGTTGATTTTTACAAGTTTAAGGCTTATAATAGTAAAAAAGAAAGTCGAGGAGACAAATATGACGGAAAAAGCATTGGAAGCGGCACGTGCCGCTTATAAAATAGAAGCGGAATGTATTGAAGAAGAACTTCGCTGCTTCGACGACGAGGCGTTTTCAAAAGCTGTCGAGGCACTTGCCGCCGCCGAAAGAATAGGCGCCGCAGGTTGCGGTCATTCGGGTATAGCGTGTCGGCATTTTGCGCATCTCATGTGTTGCATCGAACGCCCCGCAAGATTTATTTCCCCTGCGGAAGCAATTCACGGTGCAACGGGCTTTTTGCAAAAAGGCGACGTCATGGTGCTTGCATCGAGAGGCGGAAAAACGGGTGAGCTTTTGCCTATTTTGGATATATGCAAAACAAAAGGCGTTACGGTTATCGCGATTACCGAAAACACAAACTCCCCACTCGCTCTCGGCGCCGATATAGTCTTAAAACAGCACGTCAACCGAGAAACCGATAAATACAACAGTCAGGGAACGACAAGCACAACCGCCCTTTGCGTTATATTCCACGCTCTGCAAGCCGCACTGATTGAAGTCACGGGATACAAAAACGAACAGTTTGCGGTTATACATCCGGGAGGAGCCGTCGGCGAAAGGCTCAATTCAAAGTGAAATCACATTCGGCAGGCAAAAATGCCTGCCGAATATTTATTTCCTGTTGACTTTAGTTTGTTAAAGTGATAAAATACCGATAGAACACAAAAAGAGGTGCACTATGAATTTCCACTCCGAATCAATTAACCGTTTATTCCGAACGATACTGAATCTCGAAACAATCGAAGAATGTTACATGTATTTCGAGGACCTTTGCACCGTCAAGGAAATACAGGCAATGGCTCAAAGGCTCGACACGGCGATAAAACTGAGCGAAGGAATGAGCTACCAAAATATATGCAAAGACAGCGATATCAGCACGGCAACTGTCGGACGGGTCAGCAAATGCCTGAACTACGGCGACGGCGGATATGCGCAAGCTATCGAAAAACTTCAAATACCGAAGTCCGACGAAAAATCCGACGGCAATTTATGAAAAATCGGGCGTAAAAGCCGGACTTGCCGATTGACGGGACTGAAAATATCCGTCGAATCCGAGTTCCACGGCATGAGACGATACCTTTTGATATTCGAAGGTCGTAATCTTACGTGAGAGCTCCCCGTAACCTTCTTTAAGGAATTCGGGAGTATACTGGGACATAAGACTCAGAACAACGTTTTCGTGCCCCACACATGCCTCTACGGCATCCAAAACGGCAATGCTGTCACGGTATCCTCCCGGAAGAACAAGGTGTCTGACAATTACGCCCTTTTTCATAAGTTCCCCTTCAAAAACGGGAGCTCCCGTTATTTTGACCATCTCGCAAAGTGCCGCAGATGCAATTTCAAAGTAATCTGCGGAATGAGAATATCTTTTCGCAAGCTCGGCGGATACGTACTTGAAATCCGTCAAAAAAATATCCACGTAAGGTGCGAGCATCTTTACGGTTGAGGCCTTTTCATACCCCGATGTATTCCAAATGACGGGTATTTTAAGGCTTTCTTTTATCATTTCAAGTGCTTCGATAATTTGACACGTGAAATGAGTCGGAGTAACGAAATTAATATTGAGCACACCCTCACTCTGAAGCGAAAGTATCCTCTCGGCAAACTCCTTCACACCGTATTTGACACCGACACCGCCGCAACTTATATCACGGTTTTGGCAGTACACGCAGTGCAAGGGACACCCCGAAAAAAATATCGCACCGCTTCCGCCCGAAGAAGAATTTCCGCTGATACAAGGCTCCTCCCATCGGTGATGCATTATTTTCGATACGGAAATAACGTCGCCTTCTTTGCAAAAACCCATTTTCTCTTTTCTGTCAACCCCGCACTCACGGGGGCAAATATTACAAATCATTCTACCGTTTTCCTTAATCAAAATCATATGTAACCCGTAAAATCGGGCACTTCCGTGAAACCTCTTTTATTTTATCACAAAATACAGTGGTGTAAAGAGCAGGCGGAAAATTTTTATATACCGAAAATCCGATAAAACATATCTTTCGCCGAATGAAAACAAATCGTAAAGGATATACTTATTACAGTCGCCCTGCTTTTTTAGCACTCCACAGGCACGAGTGCTAACATTTACAATTCGGTTACAAAAAGCGCTAAAAATATGCGATTTTAAGGACTATCATATAAGCGTCAGGAGGAAATGACAAATCCAAAAGAATCGAGGTGGTCCGAAATGGGCCGTCAAGCAGTCCGATAAATGCCTACCCCGTCGGACAGAAAACAAGCAAGTAGGGCAGACATATTAAATTATCACAAAACAAACGGAGGAATTTATTATGTTTGGAATTACACCTTATAACCGTGAACGTCACACGTCATACAACCCCTTCCGTGACATGGAAGAATTTGAACGCAGATTTTTCGAAGAACCCTTCGGAGAATTTTTCCACAGCGAAGATATCGCAGAATTCAAGACGGATATCACCGATTGCAAAGACCACTATCTTCTTGAAGCCGACCTTCCGGGATTCGAAAAAGAAAACATCAAGCTTGACCTTAACGGCGACGTATTAACTCTAAGTGCGGAACGCCACTCAAATCACGAGGACAAAGATAAAAAGGGCAATTACGTTCGTTGCGAGCGTTCATACGGCAAATACAGCCGCCAATTCGACGTATCGGCAATAGATTGCGACAAAATTTCGGCAAAATACGAAAACGGCGTATTGAAGCTCACCCTTCCCAAAAAGGAAAAGACACTTCCCGAAGCAAAGACAATCGAAATAGAATAACAAAAACCGCATGCGGTGCTCGGCAAAAACCGAAATCGCATGCGGAGCAAGCCGATGCGGAGCACCATTCGCAAAAGGCGTACAAATCAAAATCCCGCAGATTCCGAAACGACACCTGCGGGATTTCCGTTTTTTATAAATTTCCGATTATCTGAGGAAACCGAGACTGCGAATGATTACGGGCTCTTTTGCTTTACCGGAACAAATCTGGAAGAAGCAGATAAATTTAATTACCCAAAGAACCCCTAAAAAAATACTGCATATTATGGGAACTATAACAGTCCAGCACAGCAAAACACCCATAGCCAACGCAAGTAATTCCACAACGGTGAATTTAAGCGCCTGTCTTACGTGGAAATTCACATAAGGAGATGTGTTGCCTACGAAATGAGCGATTATGATGCCGAAGACTTCCAAAAGGTATGCAAGCATGGCTATGACCTTATTGTCGGAAATATCTTTTGCATCAAATTCAGCCGTGTGATCGTAAGGATCAACAACAGGTGCGGGTGCCTGATAACCGCCTTGCGGAGCGAAACCGTTGTTCGGAGCAAAACCGTTGTTCGGAGCGGCACCGTTATTTTGAGCACTTCCGCAAATAGGGCAGAAAGTTGCGTTGTCATCAATTGCATTATTGCAAACGGGACAGTTTTTCATGATATAACCTCGCTTAGTTTATAATCAGCCTCTTGTGTTGTAATCGGCACACATAAGGTTTGTAGCCTTGAAAAGTTTGTGGAGATAGACAAGCGGTCCGACAACGATAAGCGTACCGAGAACATTCCAAAGCCAATAAGTCGATGCCGAGAAATTATAGTCGATTCCGCGTCTCTTGAGCTCATTGCCGATTCTGTTGGAAATTTTGTGGCGCCAAACAATCGAAGCGATTCCGGCTGTGATGGGAGCTACAAGGAAGAAAAGAAGACAGTAATGCATCGTTTTCTTTCCGTCATAACGGCTTGCCACAACGTTAACGTCACTGCTTACCGACGACATTACAACGATACTGTAAATACCGAAAGTAATAGCCGACAAAAGGATGTATTTCAACAAGCCTTTGTTGGTTTTAAGCTGACCTACGGGAGCCTGCGATGCTGCCGGTTGCTGAAAAACCGTACCGCAGTTGCTGCATACGGCGGCATTATCATCGAGTTGTGTGCCGCAATTGTTACAATATTTCATATTGTTCTCCTATAAAAAGTCAAGTGGTTAGAACCAACTTGCTATATTTTTTTGTAAAT
>CAYXMB010000141.1:0-4388 GCA_964466085.1 uncultured Ruminococcus sp. | reverse complement strand
AGCCGGCAAGCACGTAATGTGCGAAAAGCCGATGGCAATCAACTCCGTTGAAGCTAAAAAAATGCTTGACGCCGCAAAGCGCACGGGCAAAAAACTCACGATAGGTTATCAGAACAGACAGAGACCCGACTCTCTTTGGCTTAAAGAAGAAGTTGAAAAGGGTACTCTCGGTGATATTTATTACGCTAAAGCAACTGCTATCCGTCGCAGATTCGTTCCCACATGGGGCGTATTCCTCAATGAATACGAGCAGGGCGGCGGTCCGCTTATCGACATCGGAACACACGCTCTCGACCTTACACTTTGGATGATGAACAACTACAAACCGAAGTACTGTGTAGGTACGGCTTACCACAAGTTCAGAAATCAGAAGAGAACCGGTAACTGCTGCGGCGACTGGAATCCCGATGAATTCACGGTTGAAGATTCCGCATTCGGTTTTGTCGTAATGGAAGACGGCGCAACCATTAACCTCGAATCTTCATGGGCACTTAACTATATCGACGAGATGGAAGCTAAGACGACTCTTTGCGGTACTCTCGCAGGTGCCGACATGACAGACGGTCTCCGTATTAACGGCGTTAACAACGGCAAAATGTATGTTACCAAAGTTAACTTCGCCGCAGGCGGCGTTGACTACAACGAAGGCATTGCATCCACAGCTCCTCACGAAAGAGAAGCACAGCTTTGGATTAAGTGCCTCAGAGAAAACAAAGATCCCCTCGTTCTTCCCGAACAGGCTTTCTGCGTAACAAAAATTCTCGAAGGTATTTACGAATCTTCCAAAACAGGCAATATAGTATTTCTTGATAAATAATTAATGCTATCCGAGCCGAGTTGCTTTTCGGCATCTCGGCTCAAATTTTAATATTAATTAAAAAGGAGATTTTAGTATGAAACTCGGTGTTCTTGCAAATCTTTTCGGTGCAATCCCGCTTGACGAAGTTCTTTCGAGACTCGAGGCTCTCGGCGTTGAAGCCGCAGAGATAGGTTGCGGCGGATATCCCGGAAAAAATCAGTGCAATCCCGAAGAACTTCTTGCGGATGATAATAAGCTCAAAGAATTCCTCGAAACGTTTAAGAGACACAATATAGAACTTGCGGCATTTGCATGTCACGGCAACCCCGTTCATCCCGATCCCGCAACGGCAAAGAGATACGATGACGACCTCAGAAACGCTATTCTTCTTGCGGAAAAAGTCGGCGTTGATACCATAGTAGTATTTTCCGGATGTCCCGGCGGAGCTCCCGGTGACAAAATGCCCAACTGGGCGGTATGTTCATGGCCTCCGGAATACTCCGAAGTGCTGAGGTATCAGTGGGATGAAGTGCTCATTCCTTATTGGAAAGAAATGGCGAAATTTGCCGAAGCACATCACGTTCCCCGCCTTGCATTTGAGATGCATCCCGGATTCTGCGTATACAATCCCGAAACACTTATGAGACTCCGCGAGGCGTGCGGTCCCGTTATCGGTGCCAACCTCGACCCGTCTCACCTTGTATGGCAGGGTTGCGAACCTGCGGCTGTCGTTCGTTATCTCGGCGACGCTATTTATCACGTTCACGCTAAAGATACGAAGATTGACCCCATCAATTCTCCCACTATAGGTAATCTCGATACGAAACATTACAGTCTTGAAAAAGAACGTGCATGGGTGTTCCGTTCCGTAGGTTACGGTCACGGCGAGGACTGGTGGAGAGAATTTATTTCCCAGCTTCGTCTTGTCGGATACGACAGAGTTCTGTCAATCGAACACGAGGACAGCCTCATGACGATTGACGAAGGACTCGAAAAAGCAGTTCGTTTCTTACAACGCAGTATAATTAAAGAACCCAAACCCGGTTCGATGAGTTGGGCATAAGTTAAATATGGGGCGACTTTGTGTCGCCCTATTTTTTTGATTCGGTATTGTAAACGGATTTTATACCGCTAAAATGTACAAAAAAACAGCTTTTTGAATGCTTGTTTTTGTAAGTTGATATTGACAACGGTAATTATTGATGATACAATATTACTATAATAGTATAAGTATATCTCGGAGCAGGTCTTGAAAAAGCTTAATATATCGAAAGAGAATAAAATAAAAATAATTGCCGCAGCTTGTGCCGTTTTGATTTGCGCTGCTCTTGCGGTTTTTATTGCATTATCGCAGAGGCAAAACGATAATCCGAACAGCGCGGACAGCGACACCGCAAACACGGAATCGGCCGACGGCTCATCCTCTGTTGTTTCGGATACCGAAAACATTACGGAAAGCACGGCGGATTCGGAAAAAGACACGGGTTCTGCGGAACCTGTTTTGCCGACACCCGTCGATACCGGAATTATTAAAGACGAAACCGAAAACGGTGCGGAGGAAAACGCCGATTCGACACTCGGTACGATTGACGGATATACGGTGGAACAGGATACTTTTGAAAATCACAGTATCGGAAACGGACTTGAAATAGTTTCGCTCGGTTCATACGACGGAAAATATATTGAAGGCGGTGACGACAGCGCCGCTTCGGGCGTTTGCGCCGTTGAGGTTGCAAACAGGAGCGATGACGATATTCAGTATGCGGAAATAACCGTTGTGACCGGAATCGGGCATTTCAACTTCACCCTGACGACTTTGCCGGCGGGCGCATCAGTTCTTTTGCTCGAAAACGAGAAGAAGGAATTCAGTGAGGAAGCGCACTTCAAATACGCTTTTTCCGATAACGTCGCCATGTTTATAGGCGGCGGATTGGATCTTATGTCGGATACGTTTATAATTACAGGTGACGATTATTCGATTAACATAACAAATAAATCAAGCAAAGATTATAACGGTGCCGTTACCGTATACTTCAAGCAAACCGAAAACGGGCGATATTTCGGCGGTATAACGTACGGTGCAACGCTTAGGCAGGGCATAAAATCGGGGCAGTCGGTAGTTATTCCCGCAAATCATTTTAAGATAGATACGTGTAAAGTGATGTTCGTCACGGCGGTTGAAGAATGACCGAAAATTTTAGAAAAGGGGTTTATAAAGCTATATAAGATCGAAAATGCGATTTCTCGGTCGATACTTCGTCGGAATACGCCGATACACCGCCGCGTTCGCTTTTCTCGGCCGATGATGCCGATTGCGATGGGACGGACGAAATTACGGATAAACCGATTTTTGAATACGATATCGACAGAAAAACGTGTTTTTGCGACGTCGAAAAATTTCCGAAACGATTTAAAAAACTTAATCTTACAGACTGAATTTTATTTACAGCGCAGAAAGGAAAAACGACATGAAAAAATTAATCTCGGCAGTTCTCGTTATTTCCATGCTGTTTGCACTTTGCTCGGCAAGTTTTATAACCGGCGGCGCAACCGAAAGCTATGATCCGTCAAATGACTACACGGTCAAAACGGCGGCAAACGAGGACAGTGACATTAAGATGTGGTTTCAACATGCAAACGTGAAAGTGTTTCAGGAAGACACGACGTCGACGGGAAGGGACACTTATTCGGTTTACATGGCGAAAAACGAAATTCAGGGCACACAGGTTGTGCTTTACACCGACGTTGCGAAAAGCTCTCTCACGGTATCGTGCACCGATTTTGCACCGATGGACGGAGGCGAGGCGACAATACCCGTATCTCTCTATTACGAGGCTTATATCGAATGTACGAATCTCGACGTGACGGGTGTTTTAGGTGTTACGAGTGCGGAAGAATCGATAATCAGAGAAGGGCATATTCCGGATGCTCTCCTTCCCGCCGAAAAGCTCTCGAAAGGTACCGGAACGTTCTCACTCGGTGCGGGCATAACTCAGACTTTCCTTATAAGACTCAAAACGGGGCTTGACACCCCTTCGGGCTGGTACAAAGGAACTTTCGAATTGAAAGACAGCTCGGGTAACGTCATCAAGACGGCCGACGTTTTCGCTTACGTCTGGGACTTCGAAATTCCCGAAGAAGCGACTTACGAGACATCGATGTTTATCGATATTACCGGAGCAAGCGAGAAAATTTATAAGGCTTACTACGATTATCTGCTTGAAAACCGCATTTGCGGCATGAATATTCCGGGCGAAATCAATTCAAGTAATGAATATCTCGATAATCCGAGAGTAAGCGCAATCAGAATTTCAAGCAAAAACGGATATCTCGGATGGCTTGACAATGACTCGATAAAGGCGATATACGATGACCTTTCCACGAGAGACGACTTCGAAACTCTTAAAGAAAAAATTTATTTTTACCCTTACGACGAACCGAGAAGCCAGCAGGCTCTCGAAAACAATCTGATAAGCGGAAATCATTTCGTTATCGACGAATGTTTCACAAGATACAACAATCTGAAATCCGTTTGGCCGGATCCGTATACCGTCGTTCCTTTCGATACGAATTTCCCGTATCCTGCGAT
>CAYXMB010000140.1:1732-4398 GCA_964466085.1 uncultured Ruminococcus sp. | reverse complement strand
TACCCATAAATTCTCCGCCGAGGGCTCTGCCGAATGAATAGAGGAAACTGCCTCCTTCCGTTACTATTCTTCGGAGCTGCTCGAAAAAGTAAACGTATTGACCGTTCAGATCGAGAACGAGTACGGAGTTTTTGCCGAACGGATAGACCTGCATGAACATGTATATGACGAACAGAATAAATGCTGGTACCAAAAAGCAAAGAAGCAGGCAGAGTTTGCCTCCTTTTTCTTTTTGCGGGTATTTGTCGAGGGTATAATTCATTCTTTTCACCGCTTTTAGATTAAATTTTTCGATATTCAAGACGAAAATTTGACGCTCATTTCGAAACTTATATATATTAAATAAGTATAACATAAAAGTTCGGAGATGTAAAGAGATTAATGAAAAATAAACGAAAGCCTGTTCGTAAATTAAGTAAAAACGGTAAGAATGATGATTGACTTGAGATTAGTTATATGATATAATATGCTATTATAAATTAAAATGGAGGATTGTTGCCGTGAGGATACTCGGAATAGATCCCGGTATTGCAATTGTCGGTTGGGGCGTGCTTGACTATTCGAATTTTCGATATAAGCCCGTAGCATACGACTCGATAATGACCAAAGCCGGTTTGCCCGTCGAAGAACGTATAATTCAAATATATGAGCAACTCTCTTCCATCATGGATAAATATAAGCCCGATGCAATGGCGGTCGAGGAACTTTTTTGGAATACAAACCAAAAAACCGGTATAGTTGTTGCCGAAGCAAGAGGAATTATTCTTCTTTGTGCAAGGCAACGACGAATACCGATATACGAGTATACGCCGCTTCAGGTAAAGCAAGCGGTTGTAGGTTACGGAAGAGCGGAAAAAAAACAGGTTATAACTATGGTAACGACGTTGTTAAAACTTGAAAAACCGCCGAAACCCGATGACACGGCAGATGCGTTGGCTCTTGCGATGACACACGCTCATGTCGGAGCCTCTCCGCTAAGCAGATATTATAAAATGTGAGGCGTGACAGCATATTACAATGCTTCAAAACGGTAAAACGAAAGAATTCATTATTAATCGATAAAAGACGGAGAACATCATGTGGATAAGCGACAGATGGCAAGATTACGAGCTTCTCGATGCCGAGGGCGGAGAGAGACTTGAAAGATGGGGAAAATATATACTTATACGACCGGATCCGCAAATTATATGGAGCGGAGAGCGAAAAGATCTGCGTTGGAGAAAGCCTCACGGAGTTTATAAACGTTCCAAAAACGGCGGAGGGAGTTGGACTGTTTGCAATATGCCGGAGAGTTGGTGTATAAATTACGGTGCGCTTAAGTTTAAGCTGAGACCGATGGGCTTCAAACATACGGGGTTGTTTCCCGAACAGGCGGCAAATTGGGACTGGTTTTCGGAGATTATATCAAGTCGTGCTTCGAAAAGCGAAGAAAAGCCGAAAGTACTTAATCTTTTCGCATATACGGGAGGTGCAAGCGTTGCGGCGGTAAAAGCCGGAGCGGCGGTATGTCACGTCGACGCATCGAAAGGAATGGTGCAGGCCGCAAAAGAAAACATGCTCTTATCCGATCTCGAAAACGAACCTTGCCGATATATTGTCGACGACTGCAAAAAGTTCGTCGAACGTGAAATAAGAAGGGGACACAGATACGATGGGATTATTATGGATCCTCCGTCATATGGCAGAGGTCCGTCGGGAGAAATATGGAAACTTGAAGAATGTGCGTATGAACTTGTTTCTCTCTCAACACGTCTTTTAAGCGATACTCCGATGTTTTTTCTTATAAATTCGTATACGACGGGACTTTCGCCGGCAACTATGGGGTATATGCTTATGAAGTCGCTTCCGAATACTTTGGCTCAAAAAGGAGTTCTCGAAACCGGTGAAGTCGGGCTTCGGGTATCGCAAAGCGGTCTTTGCCTGCCGGCCGGTGCTTCGGCACGTTTTGAATTCAGGTAAAAAAGGCTGCTTATCGCAATAGGAAAATGTTTTCCGAACATTTTGCCGAATGTTAATGAAGAAGGGTAATAAAAACAGAAAATGAGTATTATTAAAGCGGAACATTTATATTTCACCTATGAGGGAGAAACCCCGTCCGATGATGTTACGGCATTAAAAGACGTGAGTTTTGAAATCGAAGAAGGCTCTTTTTGCGCAATTCTCGGAAGAAACGGGAGCGGTAAATCGACCCTTGCGAAACTTCTTTGCATGATAATGGCACCGGACAGCGGAAAACTCGTCATTGACGGTGTCGATGTTACCTCCGAGAATACTACGGATGAGGATATATACAGGACAAGACGTAACGTCGGAATGGTTTTCCAAAATCCGGACAATCAGATAGTTGCGACGATAGTCGAAGAAGACGTTGCTTTCGGTCCCGAAAACTTGGGACTGCCTTCCGAGGTGATCAAAGAAAGAGTTGCGGAAGCTCTTGAAACGGTGGGAATGAGCAAATATGCAAGACATTCTTCCGCAAGACTTTCCGGCGGTCAAAAACAGAGAGTTGCGATTGCCGGGGTTATTGCAATGAGGAGAAAATGCATTATTTTCGATGAAAGCACCGCAATGCTTGATCCGATAGGCAGACGGGAGGTTATGAAAAGCATAACGAAGCTCAATCGCGAAGAGGGCATTACGGTCATAATGATAACGCATTATATGAA
>CAYXMB010000140.1:0-1722 GCA_964466085.1 uncultured Ruminococcus sp. | reverse complement strand
AACGAAGCGGCTCTTGCCGACCGTGTGATGGTTATGGATAACGGGAGCATAACAATGGAAGGAGTTCCGTCCGAAGTTTTTGTGCAGACCGAGAAAATGAAAGAAGCCGGACTTGACGTGCCGCAAACGACGGAACTTTTAAAATATCTTCGTGATGCGGGACTTGACGTTCCTCTCGATGCATTCTCGCCAGAAGACTGTGCCGCCGTTATAAAAAGGGCTCTTGTAAAAGGAGGCTATATTGCATGAGTTAGATTGCCGAATTTCAAAATGTCAGCTTTACATACAATAAAGGCGTATCTTACGAAACAAAAGCCGTCGACGGTGTGACGGTCGGTATTGAAAAAGGATCCGTCACGGGCATAATAGGTGCCACCGGAAGCGGAAAGTCGACTCTCATTCAAATGTTGAACGGACTTATAAAGCCCGAGAGCGGAACAGTTCTTGTCGATGGGGTCGATATATGGGACAAAAAGGTAAAGATGCGTGATATACGCTTTAAAGTCGGTCTTGTAATGCAATATCCCGAATATCAGCTTTTTGACGAAACCGTGTGGTCGGATATTGCTTTCGGTCCCAAAAATATGGGAATAAAAGATGACGATTTGAAAAAAAGAGTAACGGATGCCGCGCGTTTCGCGGGTCTTGATGCAACTCTTCTTTCAAAAAGTCCTTTCGACCTTTCCGGTGGGCAAAAAAGAAGAGCGGCTCTTGCCGGAGTCATGGCGATGGAGCCTGTATTGCTCGTTCTCGATGAGCCGGCGGCGGGGCTTGATCCTGTGGGAAGAAGGGATATTTTAAGCAAAATCAAACTTTACCGTAAAGAGCGCAATACCTCCGTTGTCATAGTAAGCCACAGCATGGAGGATATTGCCGAGTATTGTGACAGACTTATAGTTCTGTCGCATGGGAAAGTCATTGCAAGTGACATGACGGAAAATGTTTTCGGGCGCTATGAAGAACTTTCGGCGGAGGGGCTTGATGTTCCCGAAATAACCAAGGTTGCATATGCGCTTGAAAAACTCGGCGTCGGCATCGGGGAAGATATTTATACGGTAAAATATGCCGCAAAGATGTTGACCGATAAATATTTCGTCAAAAAAACAGATAATTGAGGATATGCGATGAATACAGATATAGTTTTCGGTCAGTACTGCGAAGGAAACAGCCTTTTGCACAAACTCGATCCGAGAGCGAAAATTATAATAGCCGTATTGTTTATTGTCGATATTTTTATCGCCGAAAACGTATGGTCGTTCGCTCTTTTGCTTGCATTTACGGTTCTTTGCGTGGTATTGTCCGGCATAAAACCGAGAATAATAATCAGAAGTCTTAAGCCGGTGTTGATAATCATGATATTCACGGCTGTCATAAACACTTTTTGGTATCCGGGTGACGAGAGTGCCCATTTGCTTTTTGAGTTTTGGAGGATACATATCTATCTCGAAGGGATAGTCAATGCGATTCTTATAGTGCTGCGGGTAGTTCTTCTTCTCGCCGGTACAAGTGTTATTTTAACGTATACTACGACTCCCTTGGCTCTCACCGATGGGCTTGAACAGCTTTTGGCACCTTTTGCAAAGCTGAAAGTTCCGGTTCACGAGTTTTCTCTTATGATGACTATAGCGCTTCGTTTTATTCCGACTTTGATTGAAGAGACCGGAAAGATTATGAATGCGCAAAAAGCAAGAGGAGCGGATTTCACGGAAGGCTCGCTGATAA
>CAYXMB010000139.1:0-4485 GCA_964466085.1 uncultured Ruminococcus sp. | reverse complement strand
CATTTTTTCGATAATGGCACGGGGAGCTTTGCCGCGACGGAAGCCGGGTATCGTGATGTTTTTAGCCTGCTTTTTGTAAACGGTATTTACAGCCGCATCAAAGGTCGCTTTATCAACGTCGATTTTAAGTTGATATTTGTTGGTTTCCAAAAGTGTTTTTTCTTTTAAGCTCATTTTTTATGAACCTCCAAATTTAATTGCATAATTGTAACTATATTATTCTACAGTTTTTTTATTGTTTTGTCAATGCCGAAAATCAACTATTTATTATAAAAACTAACGTTAAAACTATGAATTGTGCATTAATTTCTCATTCCGGCACTGTTATCATCGGTATAAAATTCAAAAAATCCGATGAAATCATTGTCATTGAAATTCCTTCGAAACAAATGGTCTTGGGAACGGAATAACAGCTGTGAATATGGCCGAAGTAACAGTTTTTTATTTCGTATTCTTTCAGAACGTCGACGATTTCACGGCAAACGAATCCGTTAAAAACGGGAGGGAAGTGAAAATACGCCAAAATCTTCTTGGATTTATTGTCGCCTCTGAGTTCTACGGCACTGTTCAGCGAATTTTTCAGCCTTATTACCTCTCTGTTTACGATTTTTTGATAATCGACGGTGCCGACGGTGTTTTGATATCTTTCTTCGACATACCACCCACGTGTTCCGCCGACAATATAATTTTCGACTTCGAAAGCATTATTTTGAAGAAGTTTTATTGTTGAAATACCGTTTTCGTCAAACAGTTTGTTGATTTTCGAAAGTGTGCTCCACCAAAAATCGTGATTTCCTTTTCCGATTATTTTTGTACCCGGCAGACTGTTAATCAAAAGCAAATCGGGAAGGGCATCTTCAAGAGTCATGCCCCATGATATATCGCCGGGAATTACAACGGTGTCGGCGTCCGTGACGATTTTTCGCCAGTTGCCCGTGATTTTCTCGGTGTGACATGCCCACCGTCCGCCGAATACATCCATAGGCTTTTTGCGAGCCTCCGAAAAATGAAGATCGGCTATTGAAAATATTGACATCGGGGACTCCTTTCGTTTTTATTTGTTTCAGTCAAAAAGTATATTTTCCATCTCGCAGGGTTCCGCCGATTTTTTGAAGCGTATCGGCAAAGTCAATACCGATTTAAGAGTTTCCGGTGCTTTCGTTTGGGTTACTTTTTCAAGGAAAGAAAGAATATATTCGGGTGAATTATTATCGGCTTTCTTGCCGAGAGAAGCGCAAACCGCTTCTGGAAATTTATAGGGGCTTGCGGTTGACACTATTACTGTTTTCGTATTGTCTTTCGTGTCGGAAATATATTTTTCATATGCTCCGATTGCAACCGAAGTGTGGGTATCCGCAAGATACCCGTATTCATCGAAAGTTGCTTTGAGATATTGCTCCGTTTCTTCTTCCGTGCAAGAATATGCCGCAAATTCATCTTTTATTTTCGAAAGAGTTTCTTCCGAAACGGTGTATTTGCCCTTTTTTGCGAGATATGCCATGTATTCCGAAGTTTGTTTTGCACCGCAAACAAGCCAGAGAAGCCTTTCGAGGTTACTTGAAATCAAAATATCCATTGAAGGTGAAATCGTTTTGAAAAACTCTCTTGTTCTGTCATATGTTCCGTTATTTATAAAATCTGTTAAAACACGGTTTGAATTAGATGCGCAAATGAACTTTCGAACGGGAAGTCCCATTTTTTTTGCGATAAATCCGGCGAAAATATTTCCGAAATTGCCGGTCGGAACACAGAAATTGACCTCATCGCCGAGCTTGATTTCTCCGCTGTTTACCAAATCGCAGTAAGCCGAGAAATAATAAACGATTTGAGGTACGAGTCTGCCCCAATTTATCGAGTTTGCGCTTGAGAAGAAAAATCCCGATTCTTCGGCTTTCCTTGCGATTTCACCGTTTGAAAAAATTCTTTTTACTCCGGTTTGCGCATCGTCGAAATTGCCGTTAACGGAACAAACATTAACGTTTTCTCCGAGCTGTGTTGTCATTTGGAGCTTTTGCATATCCGACACGCCGTCTCTCGGATAAAATACCGTGATTTTTGTTTGAGGAACGTCTTTGTAACCCTCAAGAGCCGCTTTTCCCGTGTCGCCCGATGTTGCGACCAAAATATGCGCCGTTTTGTTTTCTCCTGTAATTGTGAGCGCTCTTGAAAGAAGTCTCGGCATAATTTGAAGTGCCATATCTTTGAAGGCACACGTCGGCCCGTGCCAAAGCTCAAGCATATATTTTTCATCGCTTATTTTCACGACGGGAGCTGCATTATTTCCGAATTTTTCTTTTGAATAGGCCAGTGCGCAGTCTTCTTCGAGTTTTTCTTTATCGTAATCCGTAAGGAAAAGGGAAATAATTTCCGACGCTCTCTCGCAGTAGCTCATTTTTGAGAGTTTCGAAATTTTCTCTTTGCTTACGGTAGGTATTGTTTCGGGCATATAAAGCCCGCCGTCGGCGGCAAGTCCGTTTTTGATTGCATATGCCGATGAAAGGTCGGCAACTCCTGTAACATTCCGTGTGCTTATGTAATTCATTTTTATATCCTTAACTTTCTCAGATGTTTTTCAGAAAATAATTATATGCGTTTTGATAAAAGATTTTATTGAGCAGAGAGTCGTCTATGCCGTGATTTTTTAGATTTTCAGCGAGATTTACAAGATCCGCTCTGCAAGTTATATCCGACGGAGTTTCTTTGATTCCGTCGAAATCGCAACCGAGGGAAACGCTGTCCTCTCCGATTAATTCCAAAAAGCGGAAAATGTGTTTTACAACGTCGTCGCTTGTCGGTGCTTCGCCTGACAGATGAGCGGGAACGACGTTTATCCCGACGATTCCGCCGAGTTCTTTGATTTGTGTTGCCTCGCTGTCGGTTAAATTTCTCGGATGACGGCAAACGGAAAAAGAACAGCTGTGAGATGCTATGACTTTTCCGCCGTATTTCCGTGCGATTTTCAGTATTTCGTCGGTGCTTTTGCGGGATGCGTGCGATACGTCGACGATTAACTTTTCCGCAAAGCATTTTTCAATGAGAGCGCTTCCTTTTTCGGAAAGCCCGACGTCGGTATCAAACGAACCCCCGACACAGGTTTCACCCGCCCATAAAGGAGTCACGAGCTTTACGCCGCAGTCGATTAAAGGAAAGAGCTTCTTTTCGTCGCAATCGGTCAGGCGCAAATCTTCCACCGAAAGTATTTTGCAAAATTCGGAGTTTTCGGCACAAAGTTCAAGCTCCTTTTTGTTTTTGCAAAAATCGCCTTCGTTTCTTTTGAAATAGTCGACGGCGCTGAAAAATCTTCGGAAACAGTCCTCGTTGCCGAGCTCTTTTTTCGAAAAAACGGCGAATACCTGAGCACATTTTTCGAATAAAACGCTATCCGATTCTTTTAACATGCAAGTGCTGTTTGAAAGAGTTTCGCCCTTGTCGTAAAGCCTTGTTAAAGTATCGCAGTGAAGATCGAAATAATTTAATTTTTTCATAATCGGTGTACCGTCAGATTGCATTTTCAAAATGCTTTATTTCTTTGCAAGTCAGCTTTCCGTCATCTTTGTCGACGTAAACTTCAATCAGGTCGAAACGTTTATAAAACGAGGAGTATTTGTCGCCGTTTTCCTTGCAAAATCTGTTTGCCCCTCTTATAAGATATGTTTTTTTGGCTTTGTTGACAGCATCGGCGGGACGCGAGATGAATTTTTCACTGTCTTTTTTTATGCTTCTCGTTTTTACTTCGACGAAAACCAAAACGTCGTCCTTTGCGGCAACGATATCAAGCTCGCTGTTCCCGACATGAATATTCGAAAATAAAATTTTGTACTTGTGCTTTTTCAAAAATTCAGCTGCTTTTTTCTCGCCGAAACGACCGACGTCTTTAAAACCGATTTCTTTGTCTGCGAAGTTGTTCTTCGAAAACAGTTTTTTAAATATCATTGACCGTTCTTCTTTCTTAAAAGCGATTCTAGTTTTTCCGAGTCCCTTTTCAAAAATGACAGAAAGCTTTTTCTGTGTTCGGGACAGGGACCGAATTCGTAAACCGCGAGCATGTGTTCCTTTGTCGGATAGCCTTTATGTTTTGCAAATCCGTATTGAGGATACAGATTATCAAGTTTTTTGTATATTTCGTCACGGGTAACTTTCGCAAGGACGGATGCCGCGGCAATCGACTGAGATATACCGTCTCCTTTTATCACGGCTTTTGCGGGAATGTCGAAACCGTGTGACTTATTGCCGTCGACAAGAAGCAAATCGGGAACGGTGTTAAGTCCCTCAACGGCACGTCTCATTGCGAGGAGAGAAGCTTCGAGAATATTGTATTCGTCGATTTCGCAGGGCGTCGACATGGCTATCGAATATGAAACGCACGATTCTTTTATTTTCGAGAAAAGTGAAACCCTTTTCTTTTCGCTTAATTTCTTGGAATCGTCAAGACCTTCTATAATAACACCGGGCTTGATAATGCACGCCGCCGCAACGACGGGACCC
>CAYXMB010000138.1:0-4492 GCA_964466085.1 uncultured Ruminococcus sp. | reverse complement strand
CATGACAAGATTCATATCGTGTTCGATAAGCATAATCGCAATGCCGAAAGTGTCTCTTATTTTTATAATGTTCTCCATAAGCTCCGCAGTCTCGGAAGGATTCATCCCCGCCGCAGGCTCATCGAGAAGCAAAAGTTTCGGGTCTGTGCCGAGAGCACGAACGATTTCAAGTCTGCGCTGTGCACCGTAGGGGAGTGAGCCCGCCTTGTAGTTTGCCATATCCGCCATACCGAAAATATCGAGAAGTTCAAGA
The DNA here is from genome assembly GCA_964466085.1 of uncultured Ruminococcus sp. Lineage (GTDB taxonomy): Bacteria > Bacillota > Clostridia > Oscillospirales > CAG-272 > RUG14199. Next base: position 4,239 of record CAYXMB010000138.1, on the reverse strand, counting down.
GCCTTATTATGAGCTTTCTTTTCCTCTTTCCAATATTTCGGAAGCCTCAAAATACCGGTGAGCATTCCGTAATTAATGTGATTATGGAGACCCAGTTTAACGTTTTCTTCAACGGTCAGATTCGAGAAAAGTCTTATGTTTTGGAACGTTCTCGCAACGCCGATTTTGCTGACTTGAACGGTACTCATTCCGTGCGTATCTTTGCCGTCAATCATTATAACACCGTGTGTCGGCTGATAAACTTTCGTCAAAAGATTAAACACTGTGGTTTTACCGGCTCCGTTAGGTCCTATAAGTCCCGCGATTTCCGTCTTTCCGATAGTCAGATTGAAATCGTCAACCGCCTTAAGTCCTCCGAATTCGATTCCGAGATGTTTTGCTTCGAGAACCGGTGTTTGATGAAGGTCTCTTTGCGGAATGTAAGAATCGCTCGGCATCGGAACGAGGGGGCTTTGATTTTTTGAAGTGTTGATAAATTTCATCTTGATGCCTCCTTCGCTTTGTCATTTTTTTTGCCGAATATATTTTTGAAAAAAGCCGAAACTTTTTTTCTTAAAGGTTCGGGAATAATCTTTCCGAGAAGCGCCTTTACCTCGTCACTGTTGGTGGCAAGCATTACGACTATAAGAACTACAGCGTAAATAAGCATTCTGTAATCCGCAAATCCTCTGAGCGCTTCGGGAAGTATCGTCAAAACGGTTGCGGCGATTATCGAGCCCCAAATGTTGCCGAGTCCGCCGAGAACGACGAATACGAGAATAAGTATGGACTGGTTGAAATCGAATTTCGATGACATAACACCCGATTGGTTAAGTCCGTAAAGCGCACCCGACGCGCCCGCAAGTGCCGCAGAGGTTACGAATGCCATAAGTTTATATTTCGTGATATTGATACCTACCGATTCAGCCGCAATTCTGTTATCCCTGAGTGCCATAATAGCTCTGCCGGAACGGCTTCTCTCAAGATTAAGCACGATAACGAGAGCGACCATTATGAGAATAAAGCCCGCAGTGAAAGTCGATATCATCGTAACACCCGATGCTCCCTGAGCACCTTTAACGATTGCTTTTCCGTCGGGTAGAAGTCCCAAATCGTTTATGCTCTTTTGACCGTTGATGTTGAAAATAATATGAAGTCCTCTTGAATCGTAACCGACTATGAGACAGTTGACAAGCTCTTTTATGATTTCACCGAACGCAAGCGTTACAATTGCAAGATAGTCACCGCGAAGTCTCAAAACCGGAACACCGACGATAAGGCCGGCAATTGCGGCGAAAATCGCTCCTATCGCAATTGCAATCAAAAGTCTGAGAGGTGCCGACGAAACGGTATTTTCAAGACTTGACGATGCTATAATTCCCGAAAACGCACCGACGCTCATAAATGCCGCATGACCGAGTGACAGCTCACCCAAAATTCCGACCGTAAGATTCAAAGATATCGCCATTACAACGTAACAGCAAATCGGAACAAGCTGTCCCATAAGCGAACGTGTCAAAAGTCCGCCGTTTTTTAAAAGCGATACGACAACAAAAGCTATCGTAACACCGAGATACGTTGCGTAATCTATTTTTGTTGTTTTGCTTAATCTGCTTATTTTTTTCATTCGGCACCTCAAACTTTCTCGGGTACGTACTTACCGAGCAGTCCCGCAGGACGGACGAGAAGAACTATAATAAGAACCGCAAACACAATTGAGTTTGCAAGCTGTGTCGATATGTAAGCTTTTGCGAGGGATTCTATAATACCGAGAAGTATTCCGCCGAGAAAGGCTCCGGGAATGGAACCTATTCCTCCGAAAACCGCTGCGGTAAACGCCTTGATACCGGGCATTGAACCGGTTGTCGGCATAAGAGACGGGCTGAATGAGCAAAGAAGAACGCCCGCTATTGCCGCAAGTGCCGAACCTATGGCAAAAGTTACGGAAATCGTGAGATTTACGTTAATACCCATAAGCTGTGCCGCCGCTTTATCTTCGGAGCACGCTCTCATTGCCTTACCGATTTTGCTTTTGCTTGTAAACACGGTAAGCGCTATCATAATAACGATGCAAATGGCAACCGTGAGAATCGAAACCGCCGTTATCGAAAGCTGACCGTCGAAAAGCTGAACCGAACCGTTTATAATCGAAGGGTAAACTTTCGGATTTGCGCCCCATATAAGAAGTGCGGAATTCTGGAGAAAATATGAAACTCCTATTGCCGTTATAAGCACCGCAAGAGACGATGCGGAACGGAGGGGCTTGTACGCAAGCTTTTCGATTATAACACCGAGAACAGTACATACCGCCATCGCTATAAGCACGGAAAGCCAAACGGGCACTCCGAGCGACGTCACGGCAAGCATCGACACGTAACCGCCGATCATGATAACGTCACCGTGTGCAAAGTTAAGCATTTTGGCAATGCCGTATACCATTGTATAGCCTAAAGCTATAATGGCATAAATACTTCCGAGACTTATTCCGCTTATCAAGTAGGAAATAAACTCCATATTTGTACCTCCGAATTTGAATCTTGATAATTGAAACAAAACTCCGGAGACATACCGGAGTTTTGCCTGTTGTTTTTAGATGTTTATATAATTATTTAGCCGAAACATATACGCCGTTTTCAATGATAACAGCCGTAGGAGTCTTATTGACCGTTCCGTCAACCGACCATGTCATGCCGGCACCCGTTACACCGTCAACGGTGATTTCGGTCATGGCTTTCATGATAGCCTCGCAAAGTTCCGCACCCTTAAGCTCGGTTGTATAACCTGCTTTTTCACAAGCCGCTTTTATTGCATATACGCAGTCATATCCGTCAGCCGCGAACTGGTTAGGTGTTTCGCCGTATTTTTCCTGATATTTTGCAACGAAGCTTGCCGTTGCGGTATCGGTGGAATCGGCGGAGAAAGGTGTGAGTACATAAACGCCTTCCGCAAGTGAGAGATCAAAGCCTTTCATTGTAAGAATACCGTCCATGCCGTCAACTCCGAAGAACGTGGGTGCATAGTCCATAGCTTTTGCCTGCGTCAAAATTGTCGATGCGGGTTGATAGTAGAGGGGAAGGAAAATGAGGTCGGCCTGTGCATTCTTGGCAGCTGTAAGCTGTACCGAGAAGTCGGTTGATGTATCTTTTGTAAATGTTCCTTCGTATACTACGTTAAGAGAACGGTTTTCGGCTTCGGCGACAAACGTGTCTCTGATTCCCTGAGAATATGCGTCGTCGTTACGATAAATAATAGCTATTTTCTTATCGGCCATATTATCGCCTATGTAATCGGCGGCACCGACACCCTGATTGGGGTCCGAGAAGCAGAGCTGGAATACGTTGTCTTTACCATCCGTTATATCGGGAGCCGAGCCCGAAGGAGTGAGCATAAATATTCTGTCGTTGTATGCAAGAGGAGAAACAACGAGAGCGGGTCCCGTCGTAACCGTTCCGAGAAGGACGTCCATGCCCCAGTCAACGAGGTTGTTATATGCGTTTATACTTGTTTCGCCGTCGTTTACGTCATCTTCGAATTTATATTCGATTTGAACACCGCAAATACCGCCGGCCGCATTGACTTCGTCGACCGCAATCTGAATACCGTTCTTTACGGCATTGCCGTAAATTGCCGCATCACCGGTTACAGGTCCGATGCTGCCGATTTTAATGGTATCGGTATTTCCCGTCGTGTCGTTACCGCAAGCGGCAAACGTACAAAGCATCATAGCCGCAACAAGCGCAAAACATAAAAATTTCAAAGTTTTTTTCATTTTTAATTATTCCTTTCAAAATGATAATCTGAATTAAACTATTATCGGTTCTCGGCAGTCATGCAAGCCCGATTAATATTTTTAATTATTTTACAGCTTTCAATTCATTTTGTCAATAGCTATCGCCGATTTTTTCGGTGCGCATCGATTAATATTTTGCATAGTAAACGGCATTGCGCCGCAAATCGTCAAAAAAATCTTATCGAACGGCTGCAAAACCCGTTTTGAGAGTTTTGAGAGAGTAAAAACTCGAAATCAAAAGCTGTTTCGGCTTTTTCGGACAAAAACGTTCTCTTCGCCTAAGACAAAATCTTTACGTCTCTCGGACAGAATCCGCCTCGCAAGCGAAATTTAATTTATCCGCCCGAAAAATCGAATTTCAAGCGTTGCGATTTCCAAACACGCAAGCAAGGGTTGTAACATTCGAAAGGACATATTTAATTAAAAAAACTCTTCTGCCACGAAAGGCAAAAGAGTTTTTTTATGGTGAC
>CAYXMB010000137.1:0-4509 GCA_964466085.1 uncultured Ruminococcus sp. | reverse complement strand
TGCAAAGTCTCATGACGGTAATATTGCATTTTTCGCACATTTTTCTGATCTGACGATTTCTTCCTTCGAACAAAGTTATTTCGAGAGAAGAGTAGATGTTTCCGTCCATATCTTTTTTTCCTCTCGATATAAGCCTGACTTTGACAGGTCGAAGCTTGTATCCGTCTATAGTCATCGGAGCTTTTAATGATGCAATATCGTCATCTGTGATTTTTCCTTTAACTTTTACCGTATAAACCTTGCCTATGTTGTGTGAGGGGTGAGTGAGCTTATTTGTAAGATCTCCGTCGTTCGTCATGAGCAAAAGCCCTTCCGAGAACATATCGAGTCTGCCGACGGGATATATTCTGCAACCGACATCACTTACAAGATTCATAACGGTCGCGCGTCCTTTTTCGTCTTTAACCGTTGTCGGAAATCCCAGAGGTTTATTGAGCATTATATATGTATGTGTGCGAAACGGCTTGGAAGATTTTATTTTCCTGCCGTTCCATACTATAACATCGGTTGTAATATCCGCTTTGTCGCCGAGAGATGCTATCTGTCCGTTGACAGTTACATTTCCGCTTGCTATTTCTTTTTCGGCGTTGCGGCGAGACATTATTCCGCAGTCGGTGAATATTTTTTGCAATCTGATTTTTTCCATAGTTATCCTTTGTGCCGAATATTAAAAAACGGCGTAAATTTTGATTTTTCGGTAAACTCTTTAACGTTAATATCGGGATATAGAGGCAAAGTTGTGCGCAGCACATCATCGACATATACTTTTGCATATCCTATCGGAGTATTTGTGTTTAGAGGTGCGAACTCAATATGCTTGGCATATATTTTATAAGAGACAGTCGAGCTGTTTTTGAGAATAAGCTTGACGTCATCTCGGTTGGTAATGTTGATGCTTCCGTATCCTGCAACATTTACCGTATGAGATATCTGCCCTTTGTTTAGAAAAGCGGTAGAATATTCGGCAAAGCCGATATCAAGCATTTTTTTATGATCGTTCCAGTCATCGGGCGCATTGAGTGTGACTGCAACGAAAGATATTCCGTCACGTGTTGCCGATGAAACAAGGCATCTTCCGCTTGCTTTGGTAAAACCGGTTTTGACGCCGTTTGCACCGTCGTAGCTGTTTAACAAACGGTTATGGTTTACGACGGTGATTTCGGTTCTGTCAATAATTTTGATTTTATGAGACTTTGTCGAAACAATTTCGGCAAAAGCAGGATTTTTAAGTGCATAAACCGCAAGCCGTGCAAGGTCTTCGGCGCATGTATAGTGCTCTTTATCCGCAAGACCGTGCGGATTTGTGAAATTCGTGCTTTTAAGACCTATTTCCATAGCTTTTGCGTTCATTAATTCGGCAAACGATTCCGAGGAGCCGGAAATGTGATATGCAATCGCTGCCGCCGCATCGTTTGCGCTTTGCAACATCATTGCATAAAGCAAATCACGGAGAGTTAATTTGTCACCGATTTTAAGATAAACCGAAGACCCTTCCGTGCCGACAGCACGGCTGTCAACGCAGACCATGTCATCGATTTTTCCTTTTTCGAGCGCAACGATGCAGGTCATAATTTTTGTGGTGCTTGCCATGGGAAGCTTCTCGGCGGCATTTTTTTCAAAAACCGTTTCTTCGGTATCGTATGATATTAGGCATGCACTTTGAGCCGACAATTCAATGTCGGCTCCGTTGACATGGTATGCGAGAAGCGAAATTGTCGCCAAGGCGAGAAATGATGAAATGATTTTTTTCGGCATTTTTTACTCCGTTCGTTTGATATAATCAGTTTATCCTCAAAACGAAATAAAAATACCGACCTTATTATACTAAAAAGTAATTATTGATCTTTCGGTCGATTATTTTTTTGAAAAAGCTTCCTTGAGTTTTGTTATAAGTTCGGGAGATTTTTCAATAAGGCTGATTACATCTCCGACGGGATCCGGATAATTTCGCATTTGTTCGCTGATATTGAGCATTTCGACTTTTCCGTCGGTATGGATAACAATAAAGCATACAGGAGTGAGCGTAAGTCCGGTGCCGCCGGCGCCTCCGAATTTGTCTTTTTTGCTGTCGGGCTTACCGGCAAAGTCAACTCCTCCCGAAACAAATCCCACAGAGAGCTTTGAAACGGGGATTATTGTCGTTCCGTCATTCGCTTTAATTGCTTCTCCTATTATGGTATCGGCTCCCGCAATACTTTTAAGTTGGTTAATTGAGTCTTCGATAATGTCGCTTATTTTGTTTTCGTTCATTGTTGTTGTCCTTTCTCAAGCTCGGAGATTTCTCTCTTGACGGTTTTTTTAATATATCTGTAAAACAGAGTAAACAATGTTCTGATAAGGCTTGCAAGCCTTGTTTTGAATATAATTTTAATATCACATTCGGAGACGGAGGATGTAAAATCGGGAATTATTTTAACGTTTTTTTCGCACCCTTTGTCAATGATGGCAAAACTGTTGATGAAATCAAAAGCACATGCAACAATCGATTTTATTGTCGCACATTCAAGAGCGGTTGTTGCCGCGTCTTCGGTTCCTATCTTAATATAAAATTTGGCGGCATAAAAGTGCAAAGTGTTTGAATATTTCGAAAGAAAGTCTTTCAGTATTCCGAAAAGATCGAAAACGGCATTGTAAAGCTCTTTTGAGCTGAAAGTTTGGTTTTCTTTTTTTTGCATTTTGCCGTCTTCGGTATTTTTTTTACTTTTTTTCTTTTGATCTTTGCTTTTTTCTTCGTCTGTGTCTTTTTCGAGATCAAGGGTGAAAGGACCGAGTTTTGCCGTATATGTCAAATCGTCTTTAAAGTAAACGGTGACTTTTACCCACAACATTAAGAATATAAAAATGATAAGGGCTATCCCGATTAAAATGTATAGTGCTATCATGCGGCTCTCCTTTCACGAATTATTTTCTCGAAAGATTAATTTTGAAAGACTTATTCCGCAAAGGTTGCGGCATTATTATTTGTCGAGTTTGAGTCGGAAGTGTTGTTTATGTTTTCATCGTTAATCGGAAGAGGTTGTTGTGTAGCGCTGTCCTGAGTTATCGAAACTTCGGGAAGGTCGGAAAGTGATTGCATGCCGAATACCCTCAAAAAATCATCTGTGGTTCTGTAAAGTAACGGTCTTCCCGGAACGTCAAGTCTTCCGCAAACTTCTATCAGATGCTTGTCAGCCAATGAGGTGACGGCGTAGCTTGAATCGACCCCTCTTACAAGGTCGATATATGCTCTTGTGACGGGCTCGTTGTAAGCGACGATGGCAAGTACTTCTATCGATGACGGCGAAAGATTTCCGCCCTTTCTGATGCCGAGAGCTTCTTTGATATGAAGGTTGTACTCCTCCTTTGTGCAAAGTTGACATGCATCGTCGAACATAAGCAGCAAGAGCCCTCTCGGAACTGGGACAGACTCTTCGTCTGTACCGTTATATTCTTTTGCGTATTCCGACACTATTTGACGGATTTTGGAAGTCGTCGTGTGCAAAACTTGAGCTAATTTTTCGTATTTAACGGGATATCCTGCCGCAAACAGGATTGATTCTATAATACTTTTTGCTCTGAATTTTTCTTCCGGAGAGTCGTAATTTTCATTGAGCTCCGCATTTGCCGTATCATCTCTTGAAAGTGCGGTGTCAATTAATTCTTTTTCAGTCATATTATTGTGCTATCCTTAAATAAATTATTCAAAAACGATTTTTCGATTATTCCTGAGAAACGATTTTTGTCAGTTCTTCAATGTCGGCTCCCGGAGAGAGTGCGACGGTGATGTTTGACGTGGCATCTATGATACCGTCGGTATTTTCATCGGTGTTTTCGTCTAAAATAAGGTGCCCGGATTTCAGAAGCTCAAGCATGGCAAGAAACATCGAAACAAGTTCGAGTCGGTCTTCAGCCGAACGGAAAAAACTTCCGAGAGTGATTTTTCTGCCTCCGCCGAGACGTCGTGCGAGGTTTTCTACTATTGCAACGACGGATACGGTGCGCTTTTTTATTATCGGCTCGAATTTTTTCTTTGCTTCTTCGTCCGTTACTTTCACTTCGTTCATAACTTTCATGAAAGCTCTGTAAAGCAGGGCGCTTTCATGATCGGCAACATAAGTCTTGTCGACTGTAATTTCGTCGGTTTCTTTGATCATTCTGCCGCCGTATTCTTCAAATCGATTTTTGAGAATTCCCGATGCCGTTTTTGCTTTTTGATATTCAAGAAGAGCTGCGGCAAGTTGTTCTCTCGGATCTTCTTCTTCATCTTCGTTCCTGGGAAGGAGCATTCTGCTTTTTATCAGCATAAGTTCGGATGCCATATAGAGAAAATCGCTTGAAAGTTCTATATCGTTGCTTTGAGCATCGGAGATATATTCCATGTATTGGTCGCATAAGACGGATATTTGAATATCGGCGATATCCATCTTGTTTTTTACGATTAAAGACAGAAGCAGATCAAGAGGTCCTTCGAAAATTTCAAGCTTGTACGATAACTGTTCCATACTCACCTAACGTAACTTTATATAAATA
>CAYXMB010000136.1:0-4517 GCA_964466085.1 uncultured Ruminococcus sp. | reverse complement strand
GGAGCCCGGCATATCGTGCGTTGTGAGGCACAGCTCCGCAACGGAGCAGAACATGCCTTCCGAAACCACTCCCCGAAGTTTGCCTTTCTTTATTTTCGTTCCGTCGGGAAGTTTTGCACCGTCGGTACACACGGGAACGAAAGCTCCCTCGAAAACGTTTGTTGCGGCTGTTACCACCTGAATCGATTCGCCCTTGCCTATATCGACTTCGCACACAACGAGTCTGTCGGCTTCGGGATGCTTCTCTATTTTGAGAATTTTACCGCATACGATACCCGAAAAATTCTCATCGAGTACCTCATACCCCTCGACTTTGGAACCCGTGTCGGTCATCATGTCGCAATATTCTTTTATATTATCGGTGCCGATATCGGTGAAATCGGCAAGCCACTTCATTGAAAGATTCATTGAACGTTCCTCCTTATCAGAATTGTTTCAGAAAACGAACGTCGTTTTCGTAAAGGTGTCGCATATCCGTTATGTTGTATTTCGCCATTACTATTCTTTCAATACCCATACCGAAAGCAAAGCCGGAATATACTTCGGGATCTATATTGCATCCTCTGAGAACGTTGGGATGAACCATACCGGCTCCGAGTATTTCAATCCAACCTTCGCCCTTGCACACACGGCATCCTTCTCCGCCGCATACGAAACACGAAATATCGACTTCAGCCGACGGTTCGGTGAACGGGAAATGGTGAGGCCTGAAACGAAGTTTTGTATTCGAGCCGAACATTTGCTTTGCAAAAGTTTCGAGAGTACCTTTCAAGTCTCCCATTGTAATTCCTTTGTCGATTACAATACCCTCACATTGGTGGAACAGCGGAGAATGTGTTGCGTCCACTTCGTCGGCTCTGTAAACTCTGCCGGGAGAAATTACCCGTATCGGAGGCTTCTTTTCCTCCATTACGTGAACCTGAACGGGGGATGTCTGAGAGCGGAGGAGAACATCCTCGCTGATATAGAATGTATCCTGTATATCTCTTGCCGGATGGTCGGCCGGTGTGTTGAGCGCTTCGAAATTATAATAACTGCTTTCCACTTCGGGACCTTCGGCAATTTCAAATCCCATTCCTATAAAAATGTCTTCCATCTGCTTTTGAACCGTATCAAGAGGATGAGAATGTCCTATCGGGAAATATTCACCCGGAACGGTCACGTCGAGAGTTTGTTTTTTGAGTTTAGCCTCAAGTGCGGCATTTTTCAAAATTTGGGCTTTCTTTTCGATTGCCTCTTCGATTTCTTTTCTGACTTTGTTTGCGAGTTCGCCGATAACGGGTCTTTCTTCGGGAGAGAGTTTTCCCATTCCGCGAAGAACCTGCGTCAGTTCGCCCTTTTTGCCGAGATACTTGATTTTTATTTCTTCGGGATCCGCCTGTGACGAAGAAATCAAATCCATAGCTTCGGTTTTTATTTTCTGAAGAATATCCTTCATACCGTATCTCCTTATCGAATATCAATACTTTTATAAGATATAATAACACAAATAAACCGAAATGGCAACAGTATTTTCAAAAGTTTTGCTCCGTCGGATTACATATTTTTTATCATGCGGGGTAAAATAACCGCAAATGAGTTGTTTTCGGAGGAATATCATGGAATCATTCAGCTACACCGTGAAAGATAAGAACGGAATTCACGCAAGACCCGCGGGAATAATCGTAAACTGCGCAAAACGTTTCGAATCTTCCGTCACCGTCGAATGTAACGAAAAGAGCGCCGATTGCAAAAGGCTGTTCGCCGTGATGAGTCTCGGCGCACTTGAAGGTGACGTTTTAAAAATAACCGCTGTCGGCTGCGACGAAGCAACTGCGGCAAAAAGCGTAAAATGCGCAATGGAGGAGGCGGGGCTCTGAGCCCGATATTCTATGGTCACTCTAAAAGGAAAAAAAGCTTCACCCGGAATCGCAAAAGGGAAAATCGTATTCAAAAAGCCTCCGGTGCCCGACAATGAAGAATATATCCGAAATAAAATTTTTTCGGCCGACGCCGAAAAAGAAAAATTCAAAGACGCCGTCGAAAAATGCAAGTCGGAGCTTAAAAAGTTCAAAGAAAAAGCCGCAGTTTCGGGCGACCCGTCAAATGCCGCAATATTCGACATTCACGAAATGATGATTTGCGACGAGGATTTTTCGTCGGGTGTTATATCGGCAATAGATTCGGGGCTTTTCGCATCGGATGCGGTTAAAAGAGTCGCAAATAATTTTTCCGATATGTTCTCGTCGATGAGCGGCGAATACATGAGGGCGAGAGGTGCCGACCTGAAAGATGTTTCGGAAAGAATTATTTCGATTATCAAAGGAGAAAACACCTCTTTTTCGCCGTCGGGAAAATGCATTCTCTTTTGTGAAGAGCTGACACCGTCGGAAACCGTTTCGCTTGATAAAAATACCGTTCTCGGAATAATATGCGAAAAAGGAAGTCCGACGTCTCACAGCTCGATATTAGCACGTACTCTCGGAATTCCGACTGTCATCGGCGTCGGCACGGCAAGCGGGGCTTTCGACGGAAAGCAGTGCGTTCTCGACGGTGAGAACGGCACTGTATATATCGACCCCGACGAGTACACAATCGATATTTTCGAAAAGCGTTTTTTCGAAGAAAAAAAGGAAGCGGAAAATCTCGAAGAATACAGGGGTAAACTTTCCGTGACGGCCGACGGTAAAAGAATCAATGTTTTTGCGAATATCGAAAGCATTGATGACGCAAAGAGAGCCGTCGAAAACGATGCCGAAGGCATAGGCCTTTTCAGAAGCGAATTTTTATTTATGAACAGAAATTCTCCTCCCGGCGAAGACGAACAGTTCGAAATTTACAGAAAAATCGGAGAAGAATTCAAAGGACGCCGCATTACGGTAAGAACTTTGGATGCCGGCGCCGATAAAATCATTCCCTATATCAACTCCGAAACCGAAGCAAACCCCGCACTCGGATACAGAGCGATAAGAATATGCCTTGAAAACGAAAAACTTTTCAAAGAGCAGATAAAAGCCGTTTACAGAGCATCGGCATACGTCGACATCTCGATTATGTTTCCGATGATATCGTCTCTTGACGAGCTGTTGAAAGCAAAGGAAATATGCCGCTTGGCGAGAGCCGAATTGAAAAAAACGGGAATTCCCTTTTCCGCCAATACCGAAATCGGAATTATGATTGAAACTCCGGCGGCGGCAATTTGCGCCGACGTTTTGGCAAAGCATTGCGACTTTTTCAGTATCGGCACCAACGACCTCGTTCAGTATACCGTTGCCGCCGACAGAGAAAACGAAAAAGTTTCTTACCTCACCGAAAAAATGCCCGAAGCCGTCAAAAGACTTATAAAACACGTTGCGAAATGTGCAAACGATGCCGAAATCGAAGTCGGAATTTGCGGAGAATTCGCCGCCGACGTTTCGCTGACGGATTTTTTCATCTCGGCGGGAATAAAAAAACTTTCGGTGAGCCCCGTAAATATTCTCAAAGTGAGAAAAGCGGTTTTCGAAAGCGGGAAAAACCGATTTTGACTGCGCTTTTTACAGATGTAAAACACCCGTTCCGATTCGAAAAAAACGCATTTCCGACAGCACGGAAACCAAGTATTTTTTACAAATGTATAAGGAGTTATTATGTTCGGTAGGAAGAAGGCCGTTAAAGGCTGTATTACATGTTGTGTCGAAGGTGAGGCAATCCCGCTTGACGGCGTTTGCGACGAGGCTTTCTCATCAAAAATGCTCGGCGACGGAATCGCCGTGATTCCGTGCGAAAACACTTTCGTTTCCCCGTGCGACGGGGAGATTGTCGGAGTTTCTAAAACGGCACATGCCTATAATATTTTATCAAACGACGGTCTCGAAATTCTCATTCACATCGGGATTGATACGGTTGAGCTCGGCGGAAAAGGATTCGATGCGAAAGTCAAAGCGGGAGACAAGGTAAAACGGAATGATACGCTGTGTGTTGCCGATATTGAATTTATCAAAAAAAGGGGCTACGATACCGTAACCCCGATTGTAATTTCCGATTTTTCGAAACTTTCTTTTCTCGACCGCAAATTCGGCAAAGCCAAAGCGGGAGATATCCTGATAGACTACGTGATTTAAGCGGAGGACAAAATGAGCGACACGAAAATCAAAAAAACAGGCGCCGTTTTCGACGTTCTTCAAAGAGTGGGCCGTTCCTTCATGCTCCCGATAGCACTTCTCCCCATAGCGGGACTTTTGCTCGGAATAGGCTCGTCGTTCACAAATCCCAATATGATTTCATCGTACGGGCTTGAAAATATATTGGGAGAGGGAACGTTTCTTCATTTCATTCTTTCGGTCATGAGCGAAACGGGCAGTATAGTCTTTGAAAATCTCCCCATACTGTTTGCAATGGGCGTTGCGCTCGGCATGGCACAAAACGAAAAAGGCACGGCATGTCTTTCGGCGGCAATTGCTTTTTTCATTATGCATCAGACGATTTCAACGCTTCTTTCCCTCACGGGACGTCTCGACGAAGGAGTTATGGCGGAAGGCACTCTTTCGAACGTCGTG
>CAYXMB010000135.1:0-4561 GCA_964466085.1 uncultured Ruminococcus sp. | reverse complement strand
CAAAGCTTGCAGGAAGGTCCGGTATATCTTGCCATAACTGATTATCCTCCTTCAAGTTATATCATACACGACGGCGCTTCGGAGGGCGACAGCCGTTATGAGGGATAGGTGTTACATCTTTGATAAGGGTAATGTTGAGACCTGTCGTTGCAAGCGCACGAATTGCGGCTTCACGACCTGTACCGGGACCCTTAACAAATACTTCGATAGTCTTCATGCCATGCTCCATAGCAAGTTTAGCGGCAGTTTCAGCTGCCATCTGAGCTGCGAAAGGAGTCGACTTTCTTGAGCCTTTAAAGCCAAGCTCACCGGCAGAAGCCCAAGAAACGGTGTTTCCGGCTACATCGGTTATAGTTACGATTGTGTTATTGAAAGAAGAGCTGATGTGTGCGGCGCCTTTTTCGATATTCTTGCGGTCGCGGCGCTTCTTAATAACTTTCTTTGCTACCTTTGCCATTAAATCTTACTCCTTTCCTTATTTCTTCTTGTTCGCAATAGTTTTTGCGGGACCCTTACGAGTTCTTGCGTTTGTCTTTGTACGCTGACCTCTTACGGGAAGTCCTTTTCTGTGTCTTATACCGCGATAGCACTTAATTTCAACAAGTCTTTTGATATTAAGAGCTGTTTCACGGCGAAGCTCACCTTCAACTTTGTAGTTGTTTTCGATCTCGTCACGAAGCTTTGAAATCTCATCTTCGGTCAGATCTTTTGCTCTCTTGTCAGGATCGATTCCCGTTTTTGCGAGAATGTCTTGGGAGCTTTTGAGACCGATTCCGTAGATGTATGTGAGGGCGATTTCTACACGCTTCTGATTCGGAATATCAACACCGGATATACGAGCCATGTGATTAATTCTCCTCTATACTTTAAAATTTGACGGTTTCCGTCGTTTTTGCGGCACTGCCGCAGACAGAGTTCTTTATCAGCCCTGTCTCTGCTTGTGCTTAGGATTTTCGCATATGACCATTACGTGGCCGTGTCTTTTGATAATCTTGCACTTTTCGCAAATCTTTTTTACGGAAGGCTTTACTTTCAAAGTAATAAACCACCTTTCATATTGAATTTTCGCGCACCGGCTTTTTGAACCGATATACCTCTGTATATTATTTTGTACGCCATGTGATTCTTCCCTTTGTCGGGTCATAAATCGAAACCTCGACTGTAACCTTATCGCCGGGAAGTATTTTTATATAATTCATTCTGAGCTTTCCCGAAATGCAAGCCGTAACTATCATTTCGTTGGGAAGCTTAACCTTAAACGTAGCGTTGGGGAGTGCTTCTACTACAACACATCCCTCAAACTCGATGACATCATCCTTGGGCAAGTCTGTTTCCTCCTCCCAAAATTTTGCATTATACTTGTAAATTCGTGAATTATACTATTCCGAACCGAATTGTTCAGCATAAAAGCTGTCGCTTATCGCACGGAGATATTTTCGAAGCACACCGTCGGTCAGCTCAGCATCAACCGCCTTCGGTACGTCATATGACGAAAGAAGTCTCAAGTGACGGGGATTCTTTCGCTTCGGAAAACCTACCTTCCGTTTTTTGCCGTCGCAAACGAAAACGTTTTTTTCGTCCGTTCCGACAACAAGCATTACTTTTCCTTTTTCGTTCCCTCGTAGCGAAAGAACAACGGAGCCTTTTTCGATATTCCCCATCAGTTAACCTTTGTTAAAAGGACGGGACCGCTTTCCGTAATCGCAACCGTATGCTCATAATGAGCAGACAGCTTTTTATCGGCTGTTTTGACAGTCCATCCGTCGGAAAGTTGAATTACTTCCGGCACTCCCTGATTAATCATGGGTTCAATCGCTATGACCATGCCTCTGCAAAGCTTTGCACCGTGCCCCGCTGTGCCGTAATTCGGCACGCTCGGGTCTTCGTGAAGTGCCTTGCCGACTCCATGACCGACATATTCTCTCACTGCGGAAAAACCAAAGGACGTAACGTATGCGTCGACGGCATGACCGATATCACCGATACGGTTTCCGATAACTGCCTGTTCAACGCCTTTCTCGAAGCTTTTTTTGGTAGCTTCTATCAGCCGCATTGCTTCGTCCGATACTTTGCCGACGGGAAAAGTATTTGCGCTGTCACCGTGATATCCGCCTATATAGGCACCGACGTCGATTTTGACAATGTCGCCTTCTTTGAGATATCTCTTTGAAGACGGGATACCGTGTATGACTTCATCGTTTATACTGATACATGCGCTTGCGGGAAATCCGCCGTAACCGAGAAACGAAGGTTTCGCACCGCACTTTTCGATATATGTGCGGATTACCCTGTCAAGCTCGGCCGTCGTAACCCCATCGCGCACTTTTTCACCTGCAAGGGCGAGTGCCTCACCGGTAATTCGCCCCGCAAGTTTCATTTTTTCAATCTGTTCCGGATTTTTTATAAAAATCATAGTCAGAATTCACCTTACTTTTACTCCTCAAGAGCTTTTTTAGTAAGAGCCGTCGTGTCTTCAAGCTTTTCCTGTCCTTTGGACTTATAGTAGTCCTTTAAGGGCTCGGTCTGTTCGTGATAGGTATCAAGTCTGCTTTTTACAACGTCAAGTTTATCGTCGGCACGGACGGTAAGCTCTTCGCCGCACGCACATTTTTCACCGTTCGGTGAAGGGTTATCCGTTACGTGATACGTTGCGCCGCATGCCTTACATACGCGTCTTCCGCTCATACGGTTTAAAATCGTTTCGTCGGAGACTTCTATGCTGATTACGTCGGTTATCTCAACTCCCATTTCATCAAGCGCTTCGGCCTGATTAACGGTGCGGGGAAAACCGTCAAGCACGAATCCGTGCGATGCATCCTTCTCGGCAAGTCTCTCTTTGATAATTCCGATGACTACCGAGTCGGGAACAAGTGCGCCTTTTTCGGTATACTCCTTTGCCGCAACGCCCATTTCGGTTCCGTTTTTAATTGCGTCCCTGATGATTGCGCCCGTCGATATTGCCGGGATGTCGTACGTTGCGGAAATTTTCTCCGCCTGAGTACCCTTGCCTGCTCCCGGAGCACCTAAAAGTATAAGCTTAATTTCTCGTGTCATGTCTACCTCACCGTTCAGTCAAGAAAGCCTTTGTAATGACGCATTGTCATCTGGCCTTCCATCTCTCTTGCGGTCTCAAGTACAACACCGACTACGATAATGATTGAGCTTCCGCCGAATGCGAGACTGCTCATGTGATTACCGGAGCAAATGTTGATAACTAAGGGAAGAACCGCAATAATACCGAGCATTATTGCACCTATAAGAGTAATACGGTTAGTAACTTTTCTGATATAATCGGAAGTAGGTCTGCCGGGTCTGATTCCGGGAATGGAACCGCCGTTCTTCTGGAGATTGTTCGCAACTTCAACGGGGTTGAAGGAAATTGCAACGTAGAAGTATGCAAATGCGATTATAAGCACAGCCGTGATAACTGCGTAGAACCAGTTGTCACTGTTGAACAGATTTAAGAATCCTGCCCAGAAGCTGCCTTCCGCAGGCGTCTTGCAGAACAGTGCTATCGTACCGGGAATCGAGATGATGGAGTTCGCGAAAATGATGGGCATAACGCCCGTCATGTTAAGCTTAATGGGCAGATTGGAACTCTGGCCGCCATACATCTTACGTCCGACGGTTTTCTTAGCGTACTGAACGGGAAGTCTGCGTTCGCTGTTGGTCATGAATATGATGAACATAACCATAGCGAGACCGATTATGATGGATGCTACTGCGATTATGATTCCGGCTACGTGCGATACTTCCGTGTTTTTGCCTGTAACATAGTTCCAAAGCGAACTTACGATTGAAGGTCCGCGAGAAACGATGTTGGCAAAAAGGATGAGAGAAATACCGTTACCGATACCCTTGTCGTTTATTTTTTCCGCAAGCCACATTACGAGTGCGGAACCTGCGCAGTAACAAAGAATGATAACAGCGGCACCGAAAACGGTTTTGCCGTCATCGGTAATTATGCTGTTGGATTTAAGCATCATGTAATAGCCGAAGCTTGTGATGAGTCCGAGAACAACAGTTACGATTCTCGTAATCTGATTGATTTTCTTCTGTCCTTCTTCGCCTTCTTTGGTAAGCTTTTCGAGAGCGGGAATCGCTACTGCGAGAAGCTGTATTACGATTGATGCCGTAATATAGGGTGAAATACCCAATGCAAATAACGTTGCCTGTGAAAAAGCGTTACCCGAAAGAATATTCAAGTACTGAAGAATCGAACCGCTTGTACTTGACATATAAGTCGACAAAATATTTGCATCGACAAACGGAACGGGAATCGCAACGCCTATTCTGTAGAGCAATACGATGAATGCCGAAAACAGAATTTTTTCTCTGAGGTCGGTTATTTTCCAAGCGTTGGCAAAAGTTTTAAACATATTATTTTACCTCAGCCTTTCCGCCGGCAGCTTCGATTTTCTCTTTAGCTGTTGCTGAAAATACCTTAGCTTCAACGGTCAGCTTCTTTGTAAGTTCACCGTTGCCGAGAACTTTAAGTCCGTCAAGAGACTTCTTTATGATGCCTTTTGCCTTGAGAACTTCGAGATTAACTGTTTCACCA
>CAYXMB010000134.1:4341-4578 GCA_964466085.1 uncultured Ruminococcus sp. | reverse complement strand
CACCACCCATATTTCCGCAGCCGATAAAACCCGCTTTGTAATTCATGTTTGTGACTGTTCCTTTCCGAAGCGCCGTAAGGCGCAAAAGTGATATTGAATCCGAAACCGCAGTGCGTTGCTTTTTCGGATTTTACGGTTATCTTACGGTTCCGTTACCGTATACGATATATTTGTAAGTTGTAAGCTCCGCAAGACCCATAGGTCCTCTTGCGTGAAGCTTTTGAGTTGATATTCCCA
>CAYXMB010000134.1:0-4331 GCA_964466085.1 uncultured Ruminococcus sp. | reverse complement strand
CGAGACCGAAGTCTCCGCCGTCGGTAAATCTGGTCGAGGCATTGACGTAAACGGCGGCGCTGTCGACGCTCTTCGTGAATGTCATCGCATCGTTTGTGTTTTCGGTGATTATAGCGTCGCTGTGGTGTGTCGAATGTGCTTCGATATGGGCTATCGCCCCGTCGATTCCCGACACCGTTTTAACTGCGAGAATATAATCGAGGTACTCGGTGTCGAAATCTTCGTCCTTTGCGGGAACGGCATATTTCGAATATTTCATCGCATCTTCGTCCGCACGTATTTCGACGGGCACGTCGCCTGTTTCTTTTCTTTTGTCGACAAGTGCGTTTTCGAGCATCGGCATGAATTTCGGAAGTATTTCCCTGTCGATTATGCAGACCTCAGCCGCGTTACATACCGAAGGACGGCTTGTTTTTGCGTTGACTGTGATATTCAGCGCTTTTTCGAGATCGGCGTTTTTCGAAACGTATATATGACAAATTCCGGTTCCCGTTTCGATGCAGGGAACGGTTGCGTTTTCGACGCAGCTCTTTATAAGCCCTTTGCCCCCTCTCGGAATAAGAAGGTCGATATATTCGTTTGCCACCATCATCTCGGCGGCGCTTTGTCTTGTCGTATCTTCTATAAGCATTACGGTATCGGGTGACAGTCCCGCTTTTTCAAGTCCCGCTTTAACGGCTTTCGTTATAGCGTCGGCACTGCGGTGAGCCTCTTTTCCGCAACGGAGCACACATGCGTTTCCGCTTTTGACGGCAAGTGCCGCCGCATCCGAAGTTACGTTGGGTCTGCTCTCGTAAATTATGGCGATAACTCCCATCGGACACGATACTTTGTCTATCTTAATTCCTTTGGGGTTTAAGTGGCTTGAAATGAGCTTTCCGACGGGGTCGTCGAGAAGTGCGACTTCTTCGATTCCTTTTGCCATAGCTTCTATTCTGCCCTCATTTAACATAAGCCTGTCAAGCATTACGTCTCCGATTTTTCCTTTTGCCGCATCCATATCGGCACGGTTTGCATCGATTATTTCCGATGTGTGCTCTCTGAGAGATTCGGCCATATATTTGAGAGCGGCGTTTTTCGTTTCTCCGCTTGCCGTCATTATCCGTTTCGAAGCTTTTTTTGCGCTTTCGAGTATTTGTTTTGTTGTCATTTATGCCTCCCGTTTTACGCCTTGAAATTCGGTTCCGACAAAGTCGCCGTCGATAATACCGTAAAGAATATCGGGGTCGGCGCCGTTTGCTATAATCATATTACATCCGGCTTCGGTTGCGATTTGAGCGGCGTTAAGTTTCGTTATCATTCCGCCTGTTCCGACCGACGTTGCGGTATCGTGCGCAAGTGCCATGATTTCGGGCGTTATTTTTTCGACTTTGCTTATCAGCTTCGCATCGTCGCACGTTCTCGGATCCGCCGTGTACAGGCCGTCGATATCGGACAGGAGAACCAAAAGGTCGGCCCCCGCACTCTCGGCAACGTGTGCCGCAAGAGTATCGTTGTCGCCTATGCCGATTTCGGCTGTGGCGACGGTATCGTTTTCGTTTATTACGGGCAGAGTTTTAAGTTCGAGAAGCGTTTCGAGCGTTGCTATGAAATTTTCTCTCCTTGTTTTAACCTGCACGTCCTCCGCCGTGAGAAGAATCTGAGCCACCGTGTGATTGTATTCCGAAAAAAGCTTGTCGTAAGTATACATAAGCTCACACTGGCCGACAGCGGCGGCTGCTTGCTTGAGAGAGAGTTCCGTCGGACGTTTTGCGAGAGAAAGTTTTCCCATACCCATTCCGACGGCACCGCTTGAAACGAGGATAACCTCATGTCCCGAATTTTTAATGTCACTCAAAACCCGACACAGCTTTTCCATATGTCTTATGTTAAGATTTCCCGTCGAATAAGCGAGCGTCGATGTTCCGACTTTTACAACCAATCTCATTTTCAGTCTCCGTTTTAATTTGTCCTGTTATCATTATATATAAATATACCACTCTTTCGCATCGAAATCAATAGTTTTTTTGTAATGGGGCTTTCAAAGTACCGTGAGAGGAGCTGAATGCAGTCGTAATTCCGACGCATTTAGCACTCAAATGCGTTGTTTACAAAATGTTCACAAAAAAATCGAGGTAAAACCTTGACAAATGCGTTTCCAAGTGGTAGATTATAAGCGTAGTTTTTAGCACTCTAATCAGTCAAGTGCTAAAAATCGAAAAACCGCTTTGACGAAAAAGAGGTGACAGAATGAAAATCCCCCCGTCCGAGCTGTCGGAGAGAAAAAAGCTCATACTGAAAGCTATCGTCGAGGCTTATATCGAACTCGGTGAGCCGGTCGGCAGCAAGTACGTAATGAATACGCAGGGACTGAATTATTCTTCGGCGACGATAAGAAACGAAATGGCGGAGCTTGAGGATATGGGTTACCTTGAACAGCCGCACACGTCGGCGGGACGTATTCCTTCCGAACTCGGCTACAGATTTTATGTCGACTCTCTTATCGAAGGATACGACCTCACGGCGAAGGAAATAGGAGAGTTGAAAAGCTCACTTGCCCAAAAGCAGTCGGAACTCGACCATATTTTAAACACCGCAATGCAGCTTGCGTCGTCGATGACTAATTATACGGCACTTGCGGTAAAACCGAGACAGAAAGGGTTCACCGTTCGTAAGTTCAATTTGATGAGCGTCGATGAGCATGATCTTGTTCTCGTAATGGTAACGAGTGTCGGTGAGGTTAAAACGAAAAATCTGAGAAGCGAAAAGAGCATTTCGCAAGAAGCGTGCACCGCTATGACGGAGCTTTTGAACGAAAAGCTTGTCGGTCTTCGCGGAAGCGATATAACGCTTGACGTCATTATGGATATGGAAAGCCGAATGGGACGCTTCGATTTCATGGTTTCCCCGATTGTAAAAGCGGTTTACGAGGCTGTAAACAACGGCGGCGGTGAACTTCGTTTCGACGGTGTAAACAGGCTTCTCGAATATCCGGATGTCTACAACTCCGATTCGCTTCAGGATATGCTTACGATGTTCGAGGACAAGGACGATTTGATAGAGGCTATTTCAGATGAGAGTGCCGAACATGCCCAAGACGGCAATGTCAGGGTTTATATCGGAAGCGAGAACGTCGTAAAGAACATGAATAATTCCACGCTTATTTTCAAACCTATAACAAAGGGAGGAAAAACCGTAGGCGCTATCGGAATTATAGGACCGATAAGAATGGACTATCCGAAAGTAATCGCAATGATAGACCAACTCACGAAGGGAATCGACGAGATTATGAACGAGCAGAGAGGATTGCCCGAAGGCGGCAATTCCGAGTAGAAAAGAAGAATACCGAATAACTTAACGAAAGGAAGAAAGCTATGGCGGATAACAAAGAAAAAATCGACATGGAAGCCGTGAACGACCCCGAATTTTTGTCCGACGAGGAAAAGGAAATACTTGCGAAGAAAAAAGCCGACCTTGAA
Source organism: uncultured Ruminococcus sp. (assembly GCA_964466085.1). GTDB lineage: Bacteria > Bacillota > Clostridia > Oscillospirales > CAG-272 > RUG14199. The sequence goes on along the minus strand of CAYXMB010000134.1, from coordinate 873 downwards.
AACGCAGGGACAAAAAAAGACGGCAAAGAAAAGAAAATGAGGGCAAAAATCGATTCTCTCGAAAAAGAGATTGAAAGGGCCAAGAGCGAAAAGGAAGAACTGAACGACAGGTATCTTCGTGTCTCTGCCGAATACGAAAATTTCAGAAAGCGCAGTCAGAAGGAAAAAGAGGGCATTTATTCGGATGCTTTGTCGGACAGCGTAAAGGAGCTTTTGCCCCTGTTCGATAATCTCGAACGTGCATCGCAGTTTACCGATTCGGATAAACTCGCCGAAGGGCTGGGACTTATTTTGAAAACAGTGCCGGAAGTTTTGGCAAAGATGAACGTAGAGTGCTATGGCGAAAAAGGAGATACTTTCGACCCGAATTTCCACAATGCGATAATGCATGAAGAAAATGAGGAATTCGGAGAAAGCGAAATAGTCGAAGTATTCCAAAAAGGATATAAAGTCGGAGACAAGATAATCAGATATGCAATGGTAAAAGTTGCAAATTAGTTGTTTCGGACAGAGCTTATAAATCACATCAAAAAATATAATAATTAATATAACATATTCGGAGGAAAATAATATGGCAAAGATAATAGGCATAGATTTAGGTACAACCAACTCTTGTGTTGCGGTTTACGAAGGCGGAGAACCCGCTGTTATTCCCAACCCCGAAGGAGCGAGAACGACTCCTTCAGTCGTTGCTTTTTCGAAAACCGGTGAAAGAATGGTGGGCCAGGTTGCAAAGAGACAGGGCATAACCAATCCCGACAGAACGGTTATGAGTATCAAACGTGAAATGGGAACAAGCCACACCGTATCTATAGACGGCAAGAACTATACTCCTCAGGAAATTTCGGCAATGATTCTTCAAAAGCTCAAGGC
>CAYXMB010000133.1:0-4595 GCA_964466085.1 uncultured Ruminococcus sp. | reverse complement strand
CGACATGATAGGTTGCATGAGACCCGCAAGTATATTGGCTTTATCTCCGCTTGCGAACAGCTCTCCGTTGAGGAAATCGAAACGGTCTCCCATCTGTTTTTCGGCATTGTAGGCCTTAACGACGGTGTGTCCCGAATATATTTCTTCGATATATCCGTTCAAATCGCCGATGCACTTTTGCTGTTTTATGAAAAACTTCTGGCTGCGGCCCATAATGGCAAACATAAGAGCAAAGCCTATAAGGCTTGCCGCAACGGCCGCCAAAGTCATTCTGACGTCGGTTACAAGCATCATGACAAAGCTTCCGACGAAAAGCACCGCCGAGTGAACGAGGTTGCCGATACTTTGGTTAAGCGACTGACCGACCGTGTCGACGTCGTTCGTTATGCGCGAGAGCACATCTCCCGTTTTGGTTTTATTGTAAAACCACATCGGAAGTCGGTTGATTTTCTCCGAAATATCGCTTCTCATTTTTTTGGATACTTTTTGAGTAACCGTCGCCATTATATAGTTTTGCATAACGGATGCTATCCATCCGACCGAATAGAAGCAAACCAAAATCACGGCGATTTTCGTTACGGCGTCGAAGTCGATACCCGAAATAAGCCCTTTGCCGATTTCGTTTGTCAAGTCGCCGAGTTTATCGGGACCGAGAAGTGTCAGAACGGTGCCGAGCACCGCACAGACAAGACCCGCAATAAGTCCCGCCGAATAATTTTTGCAATATACGAAAAGCTTTTTCCACGTACCGACGAGATTTTTCGGCTTATCGAATCCTCCGTGCGGACCGTGTTTTCCGCCGGGCGATATAGGTCTTTTGTTTTCCATCACGCAAGCTCCTCCTTTGACAACTGCGAAAGCGCAATCTGACGGTAAACCTCGCAGTTTTCGAATAATTCGGCATGGCGTCCCATACCGGCGATTTTTCCGTCGTCGAGTACTATTATTTTATCGGCATCTATTATCGTGCCTATTCTCTGCGCCACCATCAAAACCGTCGTGTCTTTATATTTTTCACGAAGCTCTTTTCTGAGCGCCTTATCGGTTTTGTAGTCGAGAGCAGAAAACGTATCGTCGAAAATCATTATTTCGGCGTTTCTCGCAACGGCACGTGCGACCGAAAGTCTCTGCTTCTGTCCGCCCGAATAGTTTGTACCGCCTTGCGCCACGTATCCGTCGACTCCGTCTTTAAGACCTGCGACGAAATCGGACGCCTGAGCGGTTTTCACCGCATCTTCGACCGGAATCATATTGTCGGTGTTATCACCGAATTCGACGTTGCTCCTGATACTTCCGCTGAACATAATCGCCTTTTGGGACGCATAGGCGATTTTACGGCGAAGCTCTTTTTGAGAATACTCTCTGACGTCGAGCCCGTCGACCGTAACCGAGCCTTCCGTTGCATCGTAAAAACGGGGTATAAGGTTTACAAGCGTGCTTTTACCGCAGCCCGTAGCTCCTATGAAAGCAACCGTTTCTCCTCTTTTTGCGGTAAACGATATGTTTTCGAGAACGTTTTCCTTGCTGTCGGGATAACGGAACGATACGTTTTTGAATTCAATCTCACCGACCGAACCCTTAACACCGCTTTTTTTCGCGCCGTCCGTTATCGAAAGTTTCGTTCCGAGCACTTCGTTAATACGCCCTGCGGAAACGACGGCTCTCGGCATCATAACGAAAATCATGACAAGCATCATAAACGCCATGACAACTTGCATGGCATACGACGAGAAAACGACCATGTCCGAGAAAAGAACCGCTTTTTCGGCAAGGTTTGCGGCATCGATAAGATATGCGCCGACCCAGAAAACCGCAAGCGACAGTCCGCTCATTACAAGCTGTATACTCGGCATGAGAAACGACATCGCACGCTGTGTGAAAAGCTGTGCCGACGTAAGCTCCCGGTTTGCGACTTCGAACTTGTTCTCTTGATATTTTTCGGCATTATATGCTCTGACAACGTTAATTCCCGTGAGATTTTCCCTTGCTATTCTGTTGAGGTTATCCGTGAGGGACTGCATCTTTTTATATTTCGGAAAAGCAACCGCAACGCATATTCCGATTACAATCAAAAGCACCGCAACCGCAACGGCGGTAGTCAAAGTCCATTCGTCGGACTTTCCGTAAATTTTGAGAATAGCCCATACCGCCGTTATCGGAGCTTTGATTATCATTTGAAATCCGAAAATGATGAGCATTTGCACCTGAACGACGTCATTTGTCGTTCTCGTTATAAGGCTTGACGTTGAAAAACGCCCGACTTCTTCCATCGAAAAGGACTGAACCTTGTGGAAAAGCCTTCCCCTGAGCGTCTTGCCGAGTCCTGCCGCAAGTCTTGCGGCACATGCCGACGTAATTACGGTTGCCGCAAAGCTTCCGAGAGAAAACAGAAGCATTTTCCCGCCCGTCACGAGTATATCCGACATTGCGCTGTCGGAGCTTTGCACAAGCAGTGTGATTTCCGACATGTAATCGGGAACGGTTAAGTCACACCATACCGATATTACGACGAAAACCACCGCAATTAACATCAGAAGATATTCTTTTTTCGAAAAATTCTTAAGTATTTTTACCATTTTTCCCTCCGTTTACGAATTGAGTATTTCCATAAATTCGACGCCGGTTATCGTCTCGTTTTTATAGAGATATTCGGCAAGAGCGTCGAGTTTCGCACGATTGTCTTTTATTATTTTCGAAGCTTTGGCATACTGCTCTTTTACGATTTCCGTGACTTTCGCATCGACTTCCGCCTGAGTCTTTGCGGAGCAAGTCGACGCCGCTTCTCCGTTCAGATATCTGTTCGTTACGGTTTCGAGAGATACCATACCGAACTCATCGCTCATTCCGTATCGGCAAACCATCGCCCGTGCGAGCTTCGTCGCCTGTTCGATATCGTTCGACGCACCCGTCGTAACGCATCCGACCGCGATTTCTTCCGCAACACGTCCCGCCGTCAGAGTCGCTATTTTATTTTCAATCTCCTCTTTCGTCATAAGGTAGTGATTGCCTTCTTCGACCTGCATCGTATATCCGAGAGCACCCGACGTTCTCGGAATAATCGTTATTTTCTGAACGGGAGCCGACTCGGTTTGCATTGCCGCAACGAGAGCGTGACCTATTTCGTGGTATGCGACAATCATTTTTTCCTTATCGGTCAATATCGAATTTTTCTTTTGATATCCCGCAATAACCGTTTCAATGCTTTCTTCGAGGTCTGCCTGAGTTGCGGCATTACGGTTTTGACGTACCGCACGGAGCGCCGCTTCGTTTACGATATTGGCAAGTTCCGCACCCGACGCACCCGACGCCATTCTCGCAATGTGCTCAAAATCGACTCCGGGAGCTACTTTTATCTTTTTCGCATGAACTTTCAGTATTTCTTCTCTGCCCTTCAAATCGGGGAGCTCAACGGGCACACGCCTGTCGAATCTACCCGGTCGGGTGAGTGCGGGGTCAAGCATTTCGGGACGGTTTGTCGCCGCAAGGATTATTACCCCGTTGTTGCCTTCGAATCCGTCCATTTCCGTGAGAAGCTGGTTCAAAGTCTGCTCTCTTTCGTCGTTTCGGCTCATTCCGTCACGCTTTCCGCCGATAGCGTCGATTTCATCTATGAAAACAATGCAGGGAGCTTTTTCTTTGGCTTGCCCGAATAAATCCCTGACTTTCGATGCACCCATACCGACGAACATTTCGACAAATTCCGAGCCCGACATCGAAAAGAAAGGAACATTCGCCTCGCCCGCAACGGCTTTCGCAAGCATTGTTTTACCCGTTCCGGGAGGGCCCACCAAAAGAAGACCTTTCGGCATTTTCGCACCTATTTTTTCGTATTTCGACGGATTGTGCAAATAGTCGACTATCTCGGCAAGGTTTTCCTTCGCCTCGTCCTCGCCCGCAACGTCATCGAATTTTATTCCGTCGGAGGACTGAACATATACTTTGGCATTGCTCTTTCCGGCATTGAACATCATCGAATTTTTTCCGCCGAGCTTTTTCATCATTTTTTTCGATAAAAGCTGACCTATGAAAATAAACAGAGCTATCGGCAGTACCCACTGAAACAGAAACTGCGAAATGAGCGACGGCTGTTCGATAATTTCGCCCGAAAAAGTCGCTCCCGCTTTGTAGAGTCTCTCCGTCCTTGCCGGGTCGTCGACGATTCCCGTTTTGTAAACCTGTTTTTCCTCTTTATCGGTGAAAGTAATGAGATTTTCGCTTTCCGAAATTTCGACTTTACCGATATCTCCTTTTTCGGTCATCGAAATGAAAGTGCCGTAGTCGACTTCCTTGACCTCAAGCTCAAGCAAAAGCGGCATTACCACCATATTGAAAATTATTATGACAAGAAGCATAATAACGTAAAACCACACCAACTGTTTTTGCGGTTTCTTGATTTTGTTCATACCGAATTCCTTTCTTATAACATAACTTACTCGGTTGCCATGTCGCAACCTCACCTTTGAATGAACGGCACGGAAAACTTTTTTTCGCACCCCCGTACCGACTTTATCATTGTACCACAATTTTTTAGCACTCGCAAGAGTTGAGTGCTAATTTATTTATCATATTCTGAAAAGACATGTCCTGTAATGGCA
>CAYXMB010000132.1:0-4603 GCA_964466085.1 uncultured Ruminococcus sp. | reverse complement strand
AATAAATAATCATACTTAAATATACGGTTGTTGTCCCTGTGTTTTTATATGAATGAGCCACATCCGCCTTAAAGCATAACGAATCGCCTTTTTTCAGCCGAAATGTTTCCGAGTCGGCTGTAATTTCGATTTCACCGTCGAAAACGGTAATATATTCTTCCGCTCCGTCCAAATGGGGTCGGGCTTGCAAATACCCATCCTCTTTTATTTCAATGCGATATGTTTCAAACTGCCTGTCTTCCCGAAACGGAAAAGCGGGATAATTAATATATTTTTCGTCATTTTCTATAAGCGGAACCGTTTCTTCCGATTTTATTAAAAGAGAAGAAGTGTCGTATTTTACAAGTGAGGTAAACGACACCTTATACCCGTTTGCTATCTTCCAAAGAATCGAAATTGTGGGATTTACCTCTCCTTTTTCGATTTGCGCAAGCATACTTCGAGAGACTCCGGTCAGTTTTGCCGCCGAATCCAACGTGATTTTCTTTTGCTCCCTGATTGTTTTTATGTTTTTTCCCACATTTTTTTGGATATCCATGTGCTCTCCTATTGACAATATATCGGACTGTTGGTATAATATAAAAGAAATACGATATATCGGATTATTTTTTCATTATATTAACTATACCAAATAAATAAACTTAGGTCAACATCTTTTATTAACAATGAAAAAGTTTTTATCTGCGATGTCGGATTTTACGAGCGCCTGCCAAATAGGAGGAAAAATATGTTATTGAGAAAAGCGAAAACGATTGATGCGAAAATATCTTATCAATGCATCGAAGATGCGAGAGCTTACCACAGCTCTTTGGGATTTGTGCAGTGGCATCCCGAATACCCGACGCATGCCACAATCGAAGATGATATCAAAGCCGGTATCGGTTATGTGTTCGAAGAAGAAAACGAAATATGCGGGTATTGCTGTATCATCATCGGGGATGAACCCGCATACCGTGTGATTGACGGCGAATGGAAAACAGACAGACCTTATGCGGTTGTTCACAGAATGGCATTTTTACAAGGTGCCAGAGGGAAAGGCTTATCCGGGAGGGCAATTGCATGCATCAAGAATTTCTGCGCCGAAAACGGAATTGAGGCAATCCGTGTTGATACTCAAGATGAAAACAAGGTAATGCAACATATTCTTCTTCGGGAAGGCTTTGAATATTGCGGTCTCATTACTTTTGACGGCGGCCCGAAACTCGCATATGAGTGGGACAGATAAACCGATTTGCAATAAAATAATATACGAAAACGCCCCGCAAATCAAAAAGCTTGCGGGGCGTTTTTCAAAAGCCGAAAAAATGCGGGGCATAGCCCCGCACCGATATTACAAATTGTTTTTCAAATGTTTCTCTGCGGCGGCGCACTTAATGCACGTGCAAAGAATTTCGATTGCCGTCGCAAGCTCCGCATCATCCGGATAAGTCGGTGCAATGCGAAGATTTCTGTCTTTCGGGTCTCTGCCGTAAGGATATGTTGCGCCTGCGGGAGTGAGTTTAACTCCGGCATTCATCGCAAGTCGGTAAACGTGGCGTGCAAGCCCGTTTTCGAGGTTCAGACTTATGAAATAACCGCCTTTCGGCTCATTCCACTCGGCAATTCCCAAGCCGTCGAGTTCACGGTGCATAATTCCCGTCGCAATATCAAATTTCGGTCTTATAAGCGCCGCATGTTTTTTCATGTGAGCACGGATCCCGTCGGCATTTTTGAAATATTTCACGTGTCTCATCTGATTGATTTTATCGTAACCTATAGTTTGAGTTGCCAAAATCGGCTTTATTTGCTCTATGTTTTTCTCGCTTGCCGCCATTATCGCAACACCGGAACCCGGAAAAGTGATTTTCGACGTCGATGCGAAATAGAAAATGTTATCCTGTGTTCCGTATTTCTCCGATGCTTTGAAAATGTCGAGAAGTTCGACTTTTTCTTCGGTCAGCTCGTGAACGCTGTAAGCGTTGTCCCAGAATATGCGGAAGTCGTTGGCGGCGGGACGAAGTGCCGCAAACTGCTCAACCGTTTCATCGGAATAAGTTATTCCGTCGGGATTCGAAAACTTCGGAACGCACCAAATACCCTTAACCGACGGGTCGGAACATGCGATATCGTATACCGCATCCATGTCGGGCCCGTCGGGAGTCATTTCGACGGGTATCATTTCGATTCCGAGTTTTTGGCAGATTGCAAAATGCCTGTCGTATCCGGGACTCGGACAGATAAATTTAATTCTTCCCTGACGGCACCAAGGCTCCGAACCGCCCGCAACGCCGAAAAGCATACAGCGCACTATTGTGTCGAACATAACGTTAAGCGAGGAATTTCCCAAAACCAATATTCGGTTAGTCGGAATATCGAGAAGTTCCGAGAAAAGCCTTTTCGTTTCCGGAAGCCCGTCCAAAATTCCGTAATTACGGCAATCAAGCCCGTTTTCCGAAAAGCAGTCCTCCCTCTCCGATATAACTCCGAGCATGTCGGTTGTGAGGTCAAGCTGTGCCTGGCCGGGTTTGCCTCTTGTCAAGTCGAGGTGAAGCCCTTTCGCCTCCCATTCCTTAAGTTTCAAATGAGATTCTTCATATATTTTCGAAAGTTCCTCTTTCGATAATTCCTTGTATTCTTTCATTAATATAAACACACCTTTCCGCATCGTATAATTCGACGGCAAAAATCATATTTTTGCATTTTTTAAATTTGAAATTGCAAAAATTCCGTTCCGTTTTCTATAAGTATACCATATATGCCTGCAAATTACAAGTAGCAAATAAAAATCTTTCAAATTTCTTTTATTTTTCCGAAAACGGCGATTTCATTTTGCCTCTTTTCGGAATATGCGGTTCCCGTTTCGGGGCGGCGCCGCAGGGCGAAGCCCCCAAACCGAAGCGGAGCGAGGTTCGGAGCGGTACTTTTTCATGAGGCGAAACGGCAATCGTTTTCGGCGGGAAAAGTACCGCTGCGGCGCCGCATGACACATATAAACTTTATCCCGCAGCCCGAAAGTATTGCCGGTTTTTTCAAAAGAGCCGAAAGCGGCGGTGAGACTCGCAAGGTCTCACCGCCGCTTTCAAGCTCCGAAATTTCGCCGTTTAAAGTTTTCGAATAAGCCTTTTTTAAAAGGTTCCTTCGGTGTCTGGCGAAGCCTCCGCAAAAAAGCACAGGGCGAAGCACCGTGAAAAAAGCGGCGCTTCGCCTCTGCAAAAATTATTTTTCCGTCATGTCCTCGCCCGGCACTTCTTCGTAAAAAACGGAAAGAACCGTTTCGAAGACCGATGTCGGATCGGGTTTAACAGCCATAAAACCGGTATCGGTCATTTCGGCTTCACCTTCTATCACGATAATATTTTCCATCGAAAAATTACCGCTTTGTATAACCGTTGTCGCAAGATACGTTACGTTGTCAACGCTCAAATTCGTGTAAGTATACTCCTGCGCCGTCGAAATAAGGCCCGGAAGCTCGCCGATATCGCTCTTTACAATCTCGTAAGCCTTTTTCCCGAAAGCCTTTATATACTGAATTTGTCTTTCACGTCTCATCGAGTCCGAGTTGAAAACCGACGTGTCTCTTGCCTGAACGTATTTCTGCGCCGTCTTTCCCGTGAGCAAATACGTCTGTCCCTCCGTAAAATCGGCTATCGTCTGAAGGCTCACAAGCTCGACACCGCCCACAGCATCCGCCATTGCCCCGATACCCCGAAGCTCAAGCGCCGCATAATTTCCGATGTCGATTCCGCAAAGGAGACGTTCCATCGAAAGGACAACGTTTTCACAACTCGTTTTTTCATCCGTGCCATATGAATATGCAAGGCAAAGTTGCATTTGCTGAATCCCCACGTACTCTCCGTCATCTCCGTAAACGTTAACATCGGCAAACGTGTCACGGGGAATCGAGATAAGAGTCATTTTTCCCGTTTCGGTATCAAGTGCCGCCACCATGTTCATGTCGGATTGTGCGCTCTTAGCGTTATTTCCGTCATCAATATCGTTTTTATCTATGCCCAAGAGAGCAATCGGAATGACACTTTCGTTAAGAACATATTTCTTTCCGTTGTAAACCAGCGTCTTTCCCTCGTCGTAAAAAACGGCATTATTAACATTTTTGACCGCTTCTTCATCTATTATTGCGGGGCCGAAGTCGCTTTTTCCCGTTTCCCTCATTATAAGAACGGAAACCGTCGGAACGGCAAGTATAAGAAGTATCACCGACATTACAACGCAAAGCACCGCAACGATTTTTTTACCCTTTTTGCCTTTTTTTCTCTCATGCTTTCCCCGCCTTGCACCCGTCTTTCGGTGCGATGCGCCACCCGTGCTTTTGCCGTGAACGTCATGGCGGTGATGACTGTGAGTGTGACTATGACTATGACTATGAGTGTGGCTGTGATTATGGCTGTGACTGTGGTCATGACTGCGGTGTTTTCTGCATTTGAAATACTTTGGTCTGTGGGCGCTTCGGTGTCCGCCTTTAGCCCTTATCGCTTCGTCTTTCGCTCTTTGTTCGGGAGTTCTTTTTCTGTGCGCCTTGTAATGTCCCGAAAGCGCTTTTTTCGAAATCGAAACGCCCTTTCTGCCTCTTTCGGGTTCTCTTTCGAAATAAAATTCTCCGCCGGTG
>CAYXMB010000131.1:0-4610 GCA_964466085.1 uncultured Ruminococcus sp. | reverse complement strand
AATGCAGGCACGGACTCGGCTATACGGTCATAACGGGCGAAAGAGGCGGACTTGCGGCGGAGCAGACGTCGTTTGTTCCCGTCGGAGTTCCGGCGGAGGTACATAAAATAAAGCTTGAAAACAAAAGCTGCGACGAAAAAACGGTTGATTTGTATTCTTTCGTCGAATTCTGCCTTTGGAACGCTTTCGACGACCAGACCAACTTCCAACGTAACTATTCGACGGGAGAGGTTGAGATAACGGGCTCCGAAATATATCACAAAACGGAATACAGAGAAAGGCGCAACCATTACGCCGTATTTGCCGTAAATGCCGACGTTGTCGGATTCGACACCGACCGTGAAAGCTTTATGGGACTTTACAACGGCTTCGACAGACCCGACGCCGTTTTCGAAAACGAAAGCCGCAATTCTGTTGCAAGCGGTTGGGCGCCGATAGGCTCTCACCATTTGAGAGCAACGCTTAAACCGGGAGAGAGCGCAAGCTTTATTTTCACTCTCGCTTATGTCGAAAATCCCGCAGGCGAAAAGTGGGAGAGTCCGAACATGGTAAACAAAAAGCCCGCAAGGGAAATTCTTTCGAAATTCAAAACCGAAGAACAGTTCGATAAGGAGCTTTGCAAGCTCAAAGAATATTGGACGGACCTCCTTTCGACTTATACGGTAAAGAGCGATGACGAGAAACTCGACAGAATGGTCAATATATGGAATCAGTACCAGTGCATGGTAACGTTCAATATGTCGAGAAGCGCATCTTATTTCGAAAGCGGAATAGGCAGAGGTATGGGATTCCGTGATTCCGCACAGGACCTTCTCGGATTCGTTCATCTCATTCCCGAAAGAGCGAGAGAAAGAATTATAGATATAGCTTCCACTCAAATGGCGGACGGCAGTGCTTACCATCAGTACCAACCGCTCACAAAGAAAGGAAATTCCGATATCGGAAGCGGATTCAACGATGACCCGCTTTGGCTCATATTCGGTGTTTCCGCATATCTCAAGGAAACGGGAGATGCGTCGATTCTCGACGAAAATGTTCCGTTCGACAACGACGAGAACAACAAAGCGCCGATGACGGAGCACCTCAAACGCTCTTTTAATCACGTAATCGAAAACAGAGGCCCTCACGGACTTCCTTTAATAGGTCATGCCGATTGGAACGACTGTTTGAACCTCAACTGTTTCTCCGAAACTCCGGGACAGTCTTTCCAAACCGCGACAAACAGAGAAACGGGAGATGTTGCGGAATCCGTATTCATCGCCGGAATGTTCGTTTCGGTTGCCCCCGACTATATCGAAATCTGCAAGCGCTGCGGTCTCTTTGATGAAGCCGAAAAAGCCGAAGCGGCGGCACGGGAAATGTACGATGCGGTAATAAAGTATGGCTGGGACGGCGAGTGGTTCGTCAGAGCGTACGACGCTTTCGGCAATAAAGTCGGGAGCTCCGAGTGCGATGAGGGTAAAATATTTATAGAACCTCAGGGCTTTTGTGTAATGGGCGGAATCGGCGTTGAAGAAGGATATGCCGAAAAAGCGCTCAAATCGGTTGAAGAACATCTTGATACGAAGTACGGTATAGTGCTTAATCAGCCCCCTTACACGAGATATCACGTCGAACTCGGCGAAATATCGTCGTATCCTCCGGGATACAAGGAAAATGCGGGTATATTCTGCCACAACAACCCTTGGATATCGATTGCCGAAACGGTACTCGGACACGGAAACCGGGCATTTGAGGTTTACGAAAAAACCTGCCCCGCATATCTTGAGGATATAAGCGAAATTCACAGAACGGAGCCTTACGTTTACAGTCAGATGATAGCCGGCAAAGACGCCGTAAATCACGGCGAGGCGAAAAATTCATGGCTGACGGGTACCGCCGCATGGACTTTCTACAACGTTTCGAGATATATTCTCGGAATCAAACCCGATTTCGACGGACTCAAAGTCGACCCGTGTATCCCTTCGAATTTCGAAAAATTCACGGTAACGAGAAAATTCAGGGGAGACACTTTCGTGATTTCCGTCGATAATTCAAACGGCGTCGAAAAGGGAGTTTTGCAAATCACCTGCGACGGAGTGCCGTGCAACGGACTTCTCAAGTCGACCCACAGCGGCGCAACTCACGACGTCAAAGTCGTAATGGGCGCAAAATAAAAATTCAAAACAAAATAATACAGAGTAGAAATACGCGCGCTTCGGGAATACCCGTTGAGTGCCGACGGGACGGGGAGTTGTCCGTCGGACGAATGTTTTAAACTGCGGTGCGTATTTCGCATCCCGCTGTCATATATGAGAAGATATAATCTCCCATAAATGATAAAATCGGGACAGGGAGGTTATAATGACAAACAATAAAGAAACAAATACTTTTTTATCGCCCGTTTCCGCCGAATATTGGAAAAAAGCGGCGGGCGAGGTCAAATCGGTTAAAAAAATCGCGCTTTGCGCCATACTCATTGCCGCGAGGCTTGCGCTTAAGACCGCATATATACCGCTTGGGGAAAATCTGAATATTTATTTCGGATTTCTCGTAAATTCGGTATCGGGAGCGATATGCGGTCCCGTGCTTTCGCTGATGAGCGGAGCGATTTGCGATATTTTGGGATTCGTCATAGCACCGCAAGGTCCCTTTATGCCGGTATTCACGCTTATTGAAATGTTTTCGGCTTTCTGCTATTCTATCTGTCTTTATTCGACGAAAATAACAATTCCGAAAATCACACTTTCGAAAGCGCTTGTGAACGTTTTGGGTAATATAATTTTTACATCCCTTGCCATGAACGCTTATTACGGAAAGGGCGTATATTACTACGTTGCGTCGAGAATTGCGAAAAACATCCTCATGCTCCCGCTTGAAATCGTGCTTATGACCGTTCTTTTCAACGCGCTGACGCCGTTTCTCGTGAAGATGAAACTCATACCGTCTCCGCAGGAAAAGATGAAACCGAGTGTCGTGAGAATTTGCGTTGTGTGTGCCGCTTTGATATGTATAGCGGTTTTGACGTGGCTTTTCATCGAACCTCTCAACACTTATTTCAAGGACTTTTTTAAGTCGCTGGGGAAATAAAGCGGATTTCGAAAACATGTTCTCGCAAAAAAGCGGAGTTTTCCGACTTTTAAAACGGATTTCGAAAAAAAACGTTTCTGCGAAAAAGCGGAACTTTCCCCGACTTCAAAGCGAATTTCCGAAAAAAATCCCTTTCGAAAAATCCGATTTTCGAAAAACAAGGACTCATCACGGTGAAAGGAGGATAAAAAGTGAAACGCCGTCTTGCCGCATTGCTTGCGATATCGTTTTGCCTGTTTGCCTCCTCCTGTGCCGCAAGAGATACTTTCCTGACTCTTTTGGGATTCGATACCTACGACTACGAGGGAGAGGAAGTCACCGAAGTTTTGGAGACGGACGGGAAAGAAGTAAAAAAACTTTGCGAAATGCTGAAAACCCTTTCGGTGAATTCACCCTTTGTTCCCGAATTCGAAAATTCCGCAGATGCGGTTTCCGTATGCAGAGATTCGATACTGAATTACATGCTTTGCACCTCTTTTGCGAAGTATTCGGGTAATACGGAACTTATAAATACAGCGAAAGAGCATTATCCGGAGCTTCAAATCATAACCGTAATACCCGGTGAAGATTTCGAAAACTTCGTTTACACGTATTTCGGAGGCAATGTAAAACTCTCTCACAAGAGCAGTGAGCTTTTTCTGTACCTCGACAGGGCAGATGCCTATACCGCCGTATCCAACCCGATTGAATCGTCGGTAAAAACGGAAGTCTCGCTTTGCGAAAAAACGGAGCGCACGTACAGAATGACTTTCAAAAACGTCTTGGGAGATATCGAAAGCCCCGAATATTACGCTTTTATTATCCGCCGTGAGGACGGCTCCTGCTACTTTAAAAGCATAAACGCAAACGACGAATAAAACCGCCGCATACTTTATTTTCGAAAAAATCTTATTTCGGGAGACAGCCCCGAAAATTTTCCCGATAACATTTAATCACGGCAAAAGAACAATAAAAAAAGCGATTTTTTCGAAAAAAGCTTGACAATTGTTCGATAGTGATATACAATATAGCATATATATATATATATATTCAAAAAGATTTCGAAACATTTTCGAATGCGGTGATAAGTGTGAAAAACACGTCATTCGCAAAGAAAGAAACAAAAACAGAAGAAAAAACGAGGCTATGAATTGAAATTCGATATATTTAAAAACAGAATATGGCTCGCCTTATTCAATAAGACAAGGAGGCGAGACTATGTCGAGGTGCGATAGAACGATTCCGTTCAGTCCGCCGGATATTTCTGAATCGGAAATAAATGAAGTTGCCGAGTCACTGCGCTCCGGTTGGATCACGACCGGGCCGAGAACAAAGCAACTCGAAAAAAAGATTGCCGAATATGTTGGCACGGAAATGTGTGTATGCCTTAATTCACAGACAGCTTGTGCCGAAATGGCACTCCGCGTTATGGGGATCGGTCCGGGTGATGAAGTTATCACTTGTGCCTATACATATACAGCTTCTGCTTCTGTGATTGCTCATGTAGGCGCCGAAATGGTGTTGATCGACACACAAAAAGGTTGTCTTGAGATGGACTACGG
>CAYXMB010000130.1:0-4657 GCA_964466085.1 uncultured Ruminococcus sp. | reverse complement strand
ATTCTAAAAAAGAAAAAAGCAGACTTTCTCTTGCTTGAAAATCTGCTTTGTCGACAGTCTGAGACCGATTTTCACAAAATCGGTTTTTTTGTTGACTTAAGCCTTGCTTGATATTATAATATAAATGTTAAGTTCGACAAAAAAGGGGGGAGTCCTACGGAAAAATCATATTCGAATGCGAAAGTCGGAATGAAAAGTGTGATATACGATATTGAGACCGACGAAAAGTCGTTTGTGAATTTTACATCGGAAGCTGAAATTTGCGAGTTCGACGGCGGATTTTCCGTTTCTTTCGCCATGCCGGGCGAGAACGGAGGTGCTTCGTCCGAATTTTGCGTTGCCGTTAAAGAAAACCGTGCCGTTATTACCGAAAAAGGAGAGGGCGAGTGCGAAATTATCCTTGACGGAGAAAGTCATACGGTAAATTACAAAACACCTCTCGGAAATTTTGATTTGAAAATCGAAAACGGTGCTGTTGAAACCGTATTCGGAGAACGGAAGATTACGCTTTTTCTGTCATACGGCGCAACGCTTTGCGGACTTGACGGACAGAAAGTGAAAATTCGGATTGATATTGAAAGGGAAGAAAAATGACCGATAAAGAGTTTAAAGCCGAGATAAAAAAAGGACTTTCCGGTGGGTATCTTTTGTTCGGCGAGGAAGATTTTTTGAAAGAATATTATATCGGTGCCGCAAAAACCGAGCTTCTCGGGAAAAATTCCGATTTTGCTTCCTTCAATCTTATTGAATGCGACGAGGCAAGCTATTCGGCATCGGCGCTTGCCGATGCACTTGCCACAATGCCGATGATGAGCGATAAAGTGCTTTGCATATTTCACGTAAGACTTTCAAAACTTCGCGAAAACGAGAAAAAAGAGCTTTACGACGTGCTTCAAACCGTTGCCGACAATGAAACGGCGGTTCTTTTGCTTGTTGCCTGCACCGGATTTTTCGACAGCGGAAACATAAAGAAAAACAAGCCGAGTGCACAGTATAAGGAGCTTTCCAAATATTTAACTCCCGTCGAATTCGCAAAACAAACTCCGGCGGCACTCAGAAAATGGGTAATCCGACATTTCGAAGCCGACGGGATATCGGCGACTTCTTTCGTTGCCGATGAAATAGTTAAGCTTTCGGGTGGGGAAATGCTTTCTCTGTCGGGAGAGGTTGAAAAACTTATTTGTTTTGCAAAGGCAAACTCTCTAAGCGAGATTACCGAGGAAACGGTAGGAAATCTTTGTGCCGACAACACTTCCCTTGAAGCTTTCGCTCTGTCAAACGCCATTTCGTCGGGAAATAAAAAAAAGGCACTTGCCGCACTTTACGAATGTAAAAATCGAAGACAAAAACCGCAGGCGGTGCTTGCCGGTATAACGGCGGAATTCAATAATATGTACAAAGTGGCGATATGTCTCGGAGAGGGCATGATGAAGGATGAAATCGCAAGAGAACTCGCCATGCATCCTTACAAAGTGTCGATTTACATTGATGCGGTGTCGAATATAGCTCCCGCAAGATTCCGCTTGGCACTTGAAAGATGCCGTGATGCCGACCTTGCGCTGAAGAGTTCCAAAATCGATTATATTGCACTCGAAAGACTTGTGTGTACTATGCCGTCACGACTCGGCATATCGGGGAGATAACGATGAAAAGAGAAAAACTTTCTTTCCCCATACCTATTGTCGTTGAGGGAAAGTACGATAAAATGAAACTCGGCGAAGTAGTCGATGCGACGCTCATAACGACCGACGGCTTCGGAATATTCAACAAAAGAGAAAAGCTTGCCCTTATAAAGCGTCTGTCGGAAAACGGAGTCGTTTTGCTTTGCGACAGCGACGGTGCGGGTGGAGTTATCAGGCGTTATATAATGAGTGCGGTTCCGAAAGATAAAATATATAACCTCTATATACCGAAAATCGAGGGAAAAGAGCGGAGAAAGAGCAAACCGTCGAAAGAGGGGACGCTCGGTGTCGAAGGCATGGAGGGGGATATGCTTTACGGAATGCTGTCTGATTTTCTTGAAAAGCTCGAAAAAAACGGTATTTCGGCAGGTGAGTCACGTGGGAAGGTGACGAAGGCAGATTTTTATGAGAAAGGACTTACGGGGAAATCGGAGAGCCAAAAAGCAAGAGATGCGTTTTGTGCCGAATGCTCGCTTCCCGACGGGATGACTGCTCCCGCACTTCTCGATGCCGTAAATATTATTATGAGTAAAGAAGAATTTTTGAAATTGTGCCGCTCTTTTGAAATGGGAAATTGAAAGTGTCGAAGGCACGGAAAGGCTTTGTATGATAGGAAATAAATTTTTGCCGGTAACACGGGAGGAAGTCAGAGCTCTCGGACGGGAAGTTCCGGACTTTGTTTACGTTTTCGGCGATGCGTACGTCGACCATCCGTCGTTCGGCCCGGCTATTATATCCCATGTGCTCGAAGATGCGGGATTTGTCGTTGCAATGCTCCCGCAACCGGATTACAAAAGTGCCGACGAATTTAAAAAATTCGGAAAACCGAGACTCGGATTTCTCGTCAGTGCGGGGAATATAGATTCAATGGTAGCTCATTATACCGTATCGAAAAAGAGACGGAACGACGATTATTACAGCGCCGGCGGAAAAGCGGGAAAAAGGCCGGACCGTGCGGTTATAGTTTATTGCAACAGAATCAGAGAGGCGTACGGAGACGTGCCTATAATAATAGGCGGACTTGAGGCATCGCTTCGCCGTTTTGCCCATTATGATTATTGGGATGATAAAGTGCGGCGAAGCGTGCTTGTCGACAGCCGTGCCGATATTTTGGAATACGGCATGGGTGAAAAGACAATGCTCCGGGTTGCGAAGCTTTTGGACAGGGGAATTCCGGTCAAAAAAATACGGGACGTGCGAGGAACCGCTTATCTTGCGCCGAGAGGAGAGAAAATTCACTATGAAAACGCACTCGGCACGGACGAAAACGGCGAGCCTGTGGGATTTGATTACGATGTTCTCAAAAGCGATAAAAAAGCACTTGCCGATGCGTTTAAAATTCAGTACTACAACAACGATGCGATAAACGGAAAGGCGATAGTCGAATATTACGACGGCAAAATGCTTGTTCAAAATCCGCCTATGCCGCCGCTTGAAACGGAAGAACTCGACAAAGTTTACGCACTTCCGTATATGAGAGATTGGCATCCGATGTATGCAAAAGAGGGCGGTGTGCCTGCAATAAACGAAGTCAAATTTTCGATAACTCATAACAGAGGGTGCTTCGGAGGTTGTAATTTCTGCGCTCTTGCTTTTCATCAAGGCAGAAGCGTTCGTTCGAGAAGTATAGATTCCGTTGTCGAGGAGGCAAAGCTTTTGACGACGCTTGACGGCTTTAAAGGCTATATTCACGACGTCGGAGGGCCCACCGCTAACTTCCGTCACCCCGCATGCGAAAAACAGTTGAAGAGCGGCGTGTGTAAGACGAGAAGGTGCCTTGTGCCGAAACCTTGTCCCAATTTAAATGCGGATCATTCCGAATATGTCGAGCTATTGAAAAAAATAGAAGCTTTGCCGAAAGTAAAAAAAGTTTTCATTCGTTCCGGAATACGCTTTGACTATATGCTGTGCGACGGCGATGAGACTTTTTTCAAAAAACTTGTTTCGGACCACGTCAGCGGTCAGCTTAAGGTTGCGCCGGAACATTGCACATCCCACGTCTTGTCATGTATGGGGAAGCCTGATATTGCGGTATACGATAAATTCAGAAAGCGTTTCTTCGAACTATCCGAAGAGGCGGGACTGAAACAGTATCTTGTACCGTATCTGATGTCGAGCCATCCGGGAAGTACCTTGAACGATGCAGTGGAGCTTGCGCTTTATATGAAAAAAATAAAATTGAATCCGGAACAGGTTCAGGACTTCTATCCGACGCCCGGCACCGCTTCAACCGTCATGTATTATACGGGAATAGATCCGCTTACCGGCAAAAAAGTTTACTGTACGACGGATTACAGGGAAAAACAGCTTCAAAGAGCGCTTCTTCAGTATTACAAGCCGTCAAATTACGCTCTTGTCAGAGAAGCTCTTGTCAAGTGCCACAGAGAAGATTTAATCGGCTACGGCGATGAGTGTCTTGTGAGACCGGGACGAGAGGAAAAATACGAGGGTACGCTGAAAAAAAGAGGTGCAAAGAAAACAGCGCCTGTGAAAAGAAGCGAAAACACCGAAAGAAAGAGAAACGGTGAAAGAAATTCCGCACGACGCATGACGAAAAACGCGGAAAAAAACGGTGCAGGCGGCAAATATCAAAAAAATACGGAAAATAAAAGCAAAAAGAAGGGCGCCAAGCGCAAAATATAAAAATAAAAAGCACCGATTTTAAATTATGTGATTATTTTTCGGCCGAATTGAATATACTTATTACGGAAGCGGCGGTTTTGCCGCCGCTTCGAAAAAGCTCCGTGTGACAAAAATGCACTTTATCGCAAAATCGGGATGACCACGCCGGGTTCCGCTGTGCGAAGCAAGTGCAAGTGGGAACACAGGGCTTTTTTGTCGCTTTGATTTGTATCGGAAAACTTTTTTCAACAAAAGACAAACGTCGGGAAAAGTCGTCGGGAAATTGTGCACTTTTTTGTCCAGCGCTTTTTTGAAAGACATTTGTTTTTCTACGTTTAAGCATTTGCCTTTTC
>CAYXMB010000129.1:0-4665 GCA_964466085.1 uncultured Ruminococcus sp. | reverse complement strand
TTCGAAGTTTCTGCCGCAAAGCGGCTGTCTAACTATATTTACCGAAGGACCCAAAATAACGTCCTTTCCCCTCGCTCTTGCCTCACTGCCGAGAACCGTGCCGTGAAGACGGGCAAGAGACCTGTTCCACGTAGCGCAAAGCGCGCTTCCCGTCGGAAGATAAGTGCATTTGTCCTCCTCCCTCTCAAGGCTTCTCCACTCATCGGGTGCGAATTCCTCTCTCACCCCGTGAGGACCGTCACTGAAAGAAAGCCCCTCTATTCCGAGACGGCAGGCACCGCCCGACGTGAATTTCGTCACGCCGTGACAAAGCCCGACTTTTTCTTCAAGCGTCATCTCGGAGAGCATGTGTTCTATGTATTCTTCGACTTCGGCACCTTTCCGAAGACTTCTGTTTTTAATAAGATCCATATATACCGCCTTTTTAAGCAATTTAAAATATTTTATAGTATATGAAAGTCAAAGTCAATAGCGAAAGCGAAAAGCGAAATCAAAAAATTTCGAAAAATGCATCGAACGATTGACAAATACTCACGTTTGTGGTAAAGTATATAAGGAAATAAAATTTGAAAGGTGATATTATGGAACATATCAAAACCGTTAAAACCCGTAATCTTTGCAAGAGTGCGAAAAACGGCGGCTGCGGCGAATGCCAGACTTCCTGTCAATCCGCTTGCAAAACAAGTTGCGGTATAGCAAACCAGAAGTGCGAAAGCACAAAGGAAAGCAAATAATCCGCTTTTCGAAATGCCGCCGAATTCGGCGGCATTTTAATTTCGACTTTTTCAGAAGGGAAAATCCTATGATTCACAGATATAAATTCGGCAAAATGAATATCGTAATCGACGTGTGTTCGGGCGCCGTTCACGCAGTCGACGAGGTCGCATACGACATGATAGGCATGTTCGAGGACAACGACCGTGATTACGTCATTTCCGAAATCGAAAAAATTCACGGTAAAAAATATAATTTAACAAGAGACGACATTGCCGAATGTTACGGACAGATAGAAGCACTCAAAGAAAACGGCGAGCTTTTCGCTCCCGACAACTACGAGCCTATGGCGGGAGAGCTGAAAAAGAAAACGTCGGGTGTCGTCAAAGCGCTTTGCCTCCACGTCGCGCATTCATGCAACCTGAACTGCTCTTACTGCTTTGCAAGTCAGGGAAAATATCACGGCGGAAGGGCTCTCATGAGCTTTGAAGTCGGAAAGAGAGCTTTGGATTTTCTTATTGAAAATTCAGGCGGCAGACGCAACCTCGAAGTCGACTTTTTCGGCGGAGAGCCTCTTTTGAATTTTCAAGTTGTCAAAGACCTCGTCGCATATGCCAGAAGCATCGAAAAAGAGCACGGAAAGAACTTCCGCTTTACCCTCACGACAAACGGAATGCTTATCGACGACGATGTTATAGATTTCGCAAACAAAGAGTGTTCCAACGTCGTTTTGAGCCTTGACGGCAGAAAAGAGGTTCACGACCGCTTCAGAGTCGACCATGCGGGCAGAGGAAGCTATGACACGATAGTGCCGAAATTTCAAAAACTCGTCAAAGCGAGGGAAGGCAAAAACTACTATATGAGAGGGACTTTCACCCACGCAAATCCCGACTTTTTAAACGATATAAAACAAATGCTGGAACTCGGCTTCAACGAGCTCAGCATGGAGCCCGTCGTATGCGACGCTTCCGACCCGTCGGCTTTGACGGAAGAAGATTTTCCCGTCGTATGCAGGCAATATGAAGAGCTTGCAAATCTCATGCTCGAACACGACAAAAAAGGAAAGCCGTTTACTTTCTATCACTACATGATAGACCTTGCCGGCGGCCCTTGCATTTACAAGAGAATTTCCGGTTGCGGAAGCGGAACGGAATATATGGCGGTTACCCCTTGGGGAGACTTGTATCCCTGCCACCAATTCGTCGGTGACGAACGCTTCTGTCTCGGCAACGTTTGGGACGGAGTTAAAAACAAAGAAATCCAAAGCGAATTCGCAAACAACAACGTATATGCCCACAAGGAATGCAAAGACTGTTGGGCAAGACTTTACTGTTCGGGCGGATGCGCCGCAAACGCTTATCACGCAACAGGTTCGGTAAACGGAGTTTACGAATACGGTTGCAGACTTTTCAAAAAAAGAACGGAATGTGCCCTTGCCGTTGCCGTCGCACGTGAAATAGGCGAAGAAAATGGATAAACCGATATGCGACTTCGTCGTGAAGTACGCCGAAAGCTCCCCCGAACGCTTTCACATGCCGGGACACAAAGGTCACGGGCCGCTCGGCATTGAAAAATTCGATATAACGGAAATCGACGGAGCCGACAATCTTTACGATTCAAACGGCATTATAGCCGAGAGCGAAGCAAATGCCGGCAGAATCTTCGGTGCCGACACGTTTTATTCGACGGAAGGTTCTACTCTTTGCATAAAAGCCATGCTTCGGCTTATGGATATTTTCGCGAAAAGCGAAAACAGGCGCACGCTGATTGCGGCAACGAGAAACGCCCACAAAGCGTTTTTGAACGGGGCGGCGCTTCTCGGCGCCGATATTACGTGGATTTATCCCGAAGATAACGGCGCCTCATACCTTTCGTGCGATATAAGCGCCGAGTGCCTCGACCGATTTTTGGAAAACTCAGAGGAAAAGCCCGTTGCGGTATATATAACCTCCCCCGACTATCTCGGAAACGTTGCCGATATCGAAAAAATATCGAAAGTTTGCAAAAAACACTCATGCCTTCTCGCCGTCGACAACGCTCACGGAGCGTACCTTAAGTTTTTAAGCAAATCATGTCACCCGATTGATTTAGGCGCCGACATTTGCTGTGATTCGGCTCACAAGACCCTTCCCGTAATCACGGGAGGCGCATATCTTCACATTTCTGGAAAAGCGCCCGGCTTGCTAAAGCAAAAAGCGAAATCCGCACTGTCCCTGTTCGGTTCGACAAGCCCCTCGTACCTTATTCTGCAGTCGCTTGACAGTGCGAATGCCCGATTCGAAGAATTCAGAATCAAGCTCGGCACTCTTATTCCGACAGTCGACAAAATCAAAAATTCACTTGTCAAAAACGGGTATACGCTTTACGGCGACGAACCTATGAAAATTACGGTTCAAACGAAGAAATACGGTTACGACGGTTACGCATTTTGCAAAATTTTAAAGAAAAGCGGCATCGTTGCGGAATTTTACGACCCCGATTTCACGGTTTTCATGCTTTCCCCCGAAAACAGGTTAAACGAAATTCGAAAACTTGCGAAAGTGTTATTGCAAATACCGCAAAAAGACGAAATCGAAACTTTACCGCCGATTTTCGAAAAAGCGAAAATCGCAATGACGCCGAGAGCGGCGCTCCTTTCGGAAAGCGAGACCGTCACGGTCGAAAACGCCGTCGGCAGAATATCGGCACAGCCGACCGTTTCCTGCCCTCCCGCCGTTCCGATAGCCGTAAGCGGCGAGGTAATCACTCAAAACATTGCGGAAGCTTTTAAGTATTACGGAATCGAAACCTGCGAAGTCGTTAAATAAAAAGCATTTCAAAACAAATCCGCCAAATAAAAATCGCAAGACAAAACTTGCGAAACAGTCAAATAAAAAACGTAAGGCGACGCCGTTAAGCAGAGCGCCCACCGCCGATTTGCGCCGCTTTTTTCGAAAAAAACAAAAGCGGTATTTCGAAACGGCAACAAAAAGCCGCCCCGAAACCGACGCCGCAATGCCGTTAAACAAAAAAACATTCCAAAACAAATCCGCCAAGTAAAAGTCGCAAGACGAAACTTGCGAAAGTAACGAACAAACACAGTCCCCCGCCTTTCGAAAAGGCAGGGGATTTTTTGTACGTTTTTAAATTCGCAGGTTTGAAATATCGGTGATATCTAAATCCTCCGAAATCACAACTCCGCACTCACTTGCAAGCCGTTTTGCGTATTCAATCGATTTCACGTCGTAATTGTCTTCGGGTGAGTGGGCATCAAAGCCTATCACCGCATTGCACCCCACATCTCCGGCGATTTTCCAGAACTCCCTGTTCGGATAGTTTCTTCCCATTCTTACCCCGACAAGATTGATTTCAAGCGGTATGGCAAGCTCTTTCGCACATCGGCATATCTTATACGAGTTTTCGGTGAAAACTTCCGACTCTCCCGTGAAATTGAATAAATCGGGATGAGCGACGTACGTAAATGCGCCCGTCCTCATGCCGTTCAGAAGGCAGTCGACGTAATCGCCGTAAAATTCGACCGACGGCGATGGCAATGCGCAGTATTCCGAATACATATAATCCGACACGAGATTGTGCTGACCCAAAATCATATATTCCGCACCTACACCGATTGCGTATTTCAGCATTTTGTCGAAATATTCGGGATAATATTCAGCCTCAAATCCTATCTTTATATCGATTTCTCCCCGATATTCCTCTTTATAGCGCCTCATTGTCGAAATATATTCTTCGCAATCGGCAAGGTACATACGGTAACCGTCCTCATGCCCGTCGGGGAACGCAAACGGGATATGGTCGGAAAATCCGAGCTTTTTAAGTCCGCCCTCAATCGCTTTTTCGATATATTCTCTGTCCTTGCCAAGCGCATGGTGACACCTGTAGGTGTGAGTGTGATAGTTGAAATTCATTTTAACCCTTCCAAAAAACACTTTTTATTATCTAAATTGTATT
>CAYXMB010000128.1:0-4694 GCA_964466085.1 uncultured Ruminococcus sp. | reverse complement strand
TTGTCGTTTTCAAGACCGGTACCGTCGTTAAAATTCACGTTCATACGAAAACACCCGATGAAGTTTTGGAATTTTGCCGTCGGTACGGCGAATTTTTGAAAGTTAAAATAGAGAACATGTCCCTTCAGCACAACAATTCCGTTTTCGCTTCAAAGCCGAACGGGAATGAGGCGGACGCCGAAAATGCAAATGCCGAAATAGGCAAAGAGCGAAAAAAATACGGCGTCGTTGCGGTCGCAAACGGCGACGGTATGAAGAAGATTTTCGAGGAGCGGGGCGCCGACTGCACGGTCGACGGAGGGCAAACTTCCAACCCCTCTGCGGAGGATTTTCTGAGAGCTTTCGATAAAGTGAATGCCGATACCGTTTTTGTTTTCCCCAATAATTCCAATATTATAATGGCGGCAAAGCAGGCGGCGAAGATGTACGAAAAGTCGGACGTCAGGGTAATCGAAAGCCGTTCGGTCGGTGAGGGCTTTGCGGCGCTTTCCATGTTTAACTCGGAGCTTTCAAGCCCGGATGAGGTCGAAAGGGAGCTTTGCGATGCGATGGAGGGTGTTCTGACTCTCTGTGTGTCAAAGAGCGTAAGAGACACGGCGGAAACCGTGAAAGGCGATTATATCGGTATTTCGGGCAAGGAAATTTTAAGCTCGTCGCCGTCACGCGCGGAGTGCGCGGCGGAGCTTTTGAAAAATGCGCATGCCGAGAGATATGACGTTGCGATAGTGATTTTCGGAGAAGATACACCGCAAAGCGAAGCGGCGGAGTTTTCCGCATGTGTTGAGCGTGAATTCGGAATCGAACCGTATACGGTCGACGGCGGTCAGGATGTTTACGACTATATTATTATTTTGGAGTGATGGTTTTGAAAATATTAATTCTCGCACTCGGAGCCGTGATTTCTTATTTTATCTGCTCTCTCAATCCCGCAATCGAGTTGTCGAAGCTCGTTTACGGAGAGGATATCAGAAAAAAAGGCAGCGGTAATCCCGGATTTACGAATTTCACAAGAGTTTACGGGCTCAAATGGGGGTGGCTCGTAATGGTGTTCGACCTTTTGAAAGGTGCAGTTTGCGCATTTGCGACGGCATATCTTTACAAGAGGTTCGGAGGCGGTGATTTCGCATTTGCGGCATCTTTTGCCGGTGCTTTCGCAATGGCGGGGCATGCGTTTCCCGCAATTTACAAATTCAAGGGCGGAAAAGGGTTTTTGGTTTTCGAATCGATTGTTTTCGTTATAAATCCCGTGTGCGGTGCGCTCTCGTTCTGCGTGCTCTGCACGTTCCTTTTTACGACCCGTTACATGTCGCTTTCGTCGCTTTGCGCCGTCTTTTCGGCGGTCGTTTTCCTGCTTATTGCGGGAGAAAATCTGTCGGTCGTTCTGCTTTGCGCCGTGCAGGCTTTGTTTGTGACTTTGCGCCATACGGAGAACATTGTAAGGCTTGCAAAAGGGCGGGAGACGAAATTTTATTTTAAGAAGAAAAAATAAGGGCACGTGCCTTTTTGAGGGGTGATATTTTTGAAAAACGTTTACCGAATGGGTATAGATATAGGTTCGACGACGGTAAAAGTCGTTATGCTCGATGACAGGGGAGAGGCCGTGTTCGGAGAGATGCGCCGTCACGGGGCGAAATGCGCCGATACGCTTTGCGCTTTGCTTAAAGAAGCGGAGGAAAAATTCGGCGGAATTCTCGCAAGCGTTAAAATAACGGGTTCGGGTGCGATAAATATTTCAAAGGCACTCGGTGTCGGATTCGTTCAGGAGGTCGTTGCGGTCGCAAAGGCAATCGAAACGTATGAGCCGGAATGCGACGTTGCGGTCGAACTCGGCGGAGAGGATGCGAAAATAATTTATTTCGACGGCGGAATCGAGGAGAGAATGAACGGTGTTTGCGCAGGCGGCACCGGTTCTTTTATTGACCAAATGGCATCTCTTTTGAATACCGATGCGGCGGGGCTTAATCGCGAGGCCGAAAACTACGGCAGGATTTACCCGATTGCCGCAAGATGCGGTGTTTTCGCAAAAACGGATATACAGCCTCTCATAAACGAGGGCGCTGCGAGGTGTGACCTTGCGGCGTCGATTTTTCAGTCGGTTGTAAATCAGACCGTGTCGGGGCTTGCGTGCGGTAAGCCGATACGGGGAAAAGTTGCTTTTTTGGGAGGGCCTCTCCACTTTCTGCCGGAGCTTAAAAAGGCTTTCATAAGAACTTTAAAACTTGAAAAAGAGGATATTATAGACCCCGAAAATTCGCATTTGTTTGCCGCAACGGGTGCGGCGCTCGAAAGCGGCGGGGAGTGTCCCGTTCTCGTTTCGTCGCTCACGGAAAAACTGAGCTTAGGCGTTGAGTCGGAATTCGAAATGCCGAGACTTCCCGCATTGTTTAAGGATGAGGCGGAATATTCCGATTTTAGGCAAAGACATTCTTCGGCAAGAGTCGAAAAAAGCGATATTTCGACATATGCCGGTAATGCGTATCTCGGATTCGACGCAGGCTCGACAACGACAAAAGCCGTTCTTATGGGTGAGGGCGGTGAGCTTCTTTGGTCGTTTTATTCTTCGAATGAAGGAGACGTTATAAAGTGCGCTTCACGTGCGGTTTCCGATTTGGCAAGTAAGATAAACTCCGAGACCGTAATTGCGCGCTCTTGCTCTACGGGGTACGGTGAGGAGCTTCTGAAAAGCGCTTTTTCGCTCGATGAGGGTGAGGTCGAAACCGTTGCTCACGTGACGGCGGCAAGGTTTTTCATGAAGGACGTCGACTGCGTTCTCGACATCGGCGGACAGGATATGAAATGTATAAAATTGAAGGACGGCGCTGTCGACAGCGTGCTTTTGAACGAGGCGTGCTCGTCGGGCTGCGGTTCTTTCATTGAGAATTTTTCGACGTCACTCGGCTACACGGCTCCCGAATTCGCCTCTCTCGCTTTGTTTGCGGAAAGCCCGGTTGATTTGGGAACTCGCTGCACCGTATTTATGAATTCCAATGTGAAACAGGCGCAAAAAGAGGGGGCGTCGGTCAACG
The DNA here is from genome assembly GCA_964466085.1 of uncultured Ruminococcus sp. Lineage (GTDB taxonomy): Bacteria > Bacillota > Clostridia > Oscillospirales > CAG-272 > RUG14199. The sequence goes on along the minus strand of CAYXMB010000128.1, from coordinate 1,668 downwards.
ACATTTCGGCGGGCCTTGCGTATTCGGTTGTCAAAAACGCTTTATACAAAGTAATAAAGCTTGCAAGCGCCGATGAGCTCGGATGCCGCATTGTGGTTCAGGGCGGTACTTTCCGAAGCGACGCCGTGCTCCGTGCTTTCGAACTCGTTTCGGGCGTCGACGCCGTGAGACCCGATATATCGGAGCTGATGGGGGCTTTGGGTGCGGCTCTCATTGCTAAAGGTCGGTATAAGGGCGAGGCAAGCTCGATGCTTTCGCTTTCGGAGATTGAAAACATCACGTATAAAACGGAGACCGTTCGTTGCAAGGGCTGTGAGAACCGCTGTCTTTTGACCGTCAACACATTTGCGACGGGGAAGCGTATTTCGGGAAACCGCTGCGAGAGGCCTCTCGGAAAGAGCGCCGACAGCCGCCGTGCGCCGAATGTTGTCGAATATAAAAGAAAGAGGATTTTCGAATGCGAGAGTCTTTCGGAAAGCGAGGCGCCGAGAGGCGTTATCGGAATTCCGAGAGTTTTGAATATATATGAAAATTATCCTTTCTGGGCGAATTTTTTCAAAGAACTCGGTTTCTCGGTTGTTCTCTCGCCTTTTTCGAGCCGTAAAATTTACGAGGCGGGGATTGAATCGATTCCGTCGGAGTCGGAGTGCTATCCGGCAAAGCTTGCTCACGGGCACGTCGAGTGGCTGATTTCGTATGGGGTAAAGACCGTATTTCACCCTTGCGTTTTCTATGAGCACAAGGATGCGGAGTCGACGCAGAACAATTATAACTGCCCGATGGTAATTTCCTATGCCGAGAATCTGAAGAACAACATAGAGAGCGTTGCCGACGGTTCGGTTGAATATTTGCGTCCTTTCATTTCGTTTGCGACCGAAAAAGCGTGCTGCGACAGGCTTGTGAAATTCTGTCGGAAAGTTTGGAATATTCCCGCCGCCGAAGTGCGCCGTGCCGTCGGAATTGCGTGGAGTGAGCAGAGAAGGGCGAAGGATGATATAAGAGAATACGGGAAAAAGCTTCTCTCGGAAATGGAAAACGAGGGGGCGTGCGGAATTGTGCTTGCGGGCAGGCCGTACCACATTGACCCCGAAATCAATCACGGGATACCGGAGCTTATTTCGTCCTACGGGCTTTACGTTTTCACGGAGGACAGTTTGCCTCTCGATTTCGAGCCGACAAGGCCGATTCGTGTTCTCGACCAATGGGTTTACCACTCAAGGCTGTATGCCGCCGCCGAATTCGTGCGCACACGGCGTGACCTTGAGATTTTACAGTTGAATTCGTTCGGCTGCGGGCTTGACGCCGTGACGAGTGACCAGGTTTCGGAGATACTTTCGGGTGCGGGGAAGCTTTACACGCTTTTGAAGATTGACGAGATTGCGAATTTGGGGGCGTGTCGAATTCGAATAAGAAGTTTGATAGCTGCGATGAAAGAACGCCGTGAGCACGAGCGTGAGGTTGAGGCGTTACCCGTTGAGTACAAGAGAACGCATTTCACGTCCGAGATGAAAGAGGCGGGGTACACGATAATCGCTCCGCAAATGACGCCGATTCACTTTGATATGCTGGCGCCTGTTTTCGCAAAATACGGATATAATTTAGTAGTGCTTGACAACGATGACAGGCGGGCTGTCGACGTGGGGCTTAAATTCGTGAATAACGATGCGT
>CAYXMB010000127.1:0-4737 GCA_964466085.1 uncultured Ruminococcus sp. | reverse complement strand
GCATACGACTTGGTCGGAACGGGAATCACTGCTTTTGATGGTGAAAAAAAGATAGGTTCGATAATAAGAAATCCTATCCCGACTAAGAAAACGATGCTCCGCCAAATTGCCTTTTCTCATGCAACTATTATGACGTATAAGAGGGTGTATGACGAGTTAGAAGGCTATTCGCTTGATCCGACCGTCCTTCGTGTCGAAGATGTCGATTTGTGGTGCAGATTTCTTGCAAAAGGGTTTAAAGGGTATAACTTGCCCGATGAACTTTATGTCATACTTGAAAACCGTGATGCCGTAAAGCGCCGGGCTTTTTGCTCAAGATTAAACAGTGCCAAAACAAGATGTCGGGGATATAAACTGATGGGATACAGAGGGATAGTTTGTTATATCCCGTACTTAAATCTTTTGAAAGCATTTGTACCGCCTTTTCTGTATGAACCGATACATAAAATCAAACTTAGACACAGTGATAATGTGCTCGGTGGCATTTAAAAATACGATTTATAAGTACATTTGACAGTAACCGTACATTGAAAAATATTTTTAATAAAGGTTAAAATGCGATTTATGGAACAAAATGTATTACAAAAGCTTCAATCTACTATGCTTGACATTTTAAAGATGTTTGATTTGTTTTGTCGCGAAAATGGGCTGCGATATTCTTTGTATTCCGGAACGCTTTTGGGTGCAGCGCGTCACGGAGGATTTATACCATGGGATGATGATATTGATGTTTGCATGAGCAGAAAAGATTATGAAAAGTTTCTGTTTCTCTGGGAGAAAAAACACCCCGAAGGTTATGTTTTGCAAAACAAAGAAAATTCGGCTTGCTTTTGTCAATCTTTTTCGAAAATCAGAAAGGATCACACCACTTTTTTGCAGAGCGAACGTGAAATCGGAAACCATCACACCGGAATTTTTTTGGATGTTTTTCCCATAGATCGCATTCCAAACGGGTTTAAACGAAAAAAATTTGTGTTTGACTGTATGCTGTATCAGCTTTTAACTCGTGAATTTTTGCCTTCGAAATCTAGTTTTCCTGTGCGCTTTTTTGCTTTTTTCGTGCTGAAAACCGTTCCGAAAAGAAAACGCAAAGATTTTAGAAATAAGATTTTAAAGAAAATCACAAGGTATGATGATTGTATTGAATTCGAAACGGTATCGATTTCATGTATGGAGGCAATAAAACACCCTTTTTCTTCGGATATGCTTGAAAAATATATTGAGATTCTTTTCGAAAATGAGAAATTTATGTGTTTTGCAAATTGGGATGATAACCTACGTAGAATGTATGGTGATTATAAGGTTTTACCTCCGGAAGAAGAAAGAGTTTGGCGCCATCATCCGATTTTGATTGATTTTGAACGCAATTATGATGAGATTCCCGACGAGGAAAAAATAGAGTTAACCGTGAATTAAGCAAAATAATGATTTTACGTAGCTTTGCTTTTTAATTTTATCGTTTTGACTTGTGAAAATATAAAAAAACTATTGACAACAAGAAAAAGTTGGATTATAATAATTAGGAGATTTTCTCAGTTGCTTAAAACGAAGGGAGGGAAAAAGAATATGGCAGAAATCAGAGTTAAAGAGGGCGAATCCCTTGATAATGCGCTTCGTCGTTTTAAGCGTCAGTGCCAGCGTTCGGGCATTCAGGCTGAACTCCGCAAGAGAGAGTGTTATGAAAAACCCAGCGTAAAGAGAAAGAAAAAGGCTGAAGCCGCTCGTAAGCGCAAATACAAATAATTTAAAACTTGCATCAAGGCATTTTCCGAAAGGGAAGTGCTTTGATGTTTTTTATTCGCTTTTGTCGGAGCCGAAGCGTAAAAACCGAATTCAAGTGTCGATTCGGGCTTTTTCCTTTTTATTTTGCTTTGAGCCAAAATTGCGGTTGACTGAAAGGCAATTTGATAGTATACTATAATTACAAATATAACAACGGAGGCTACACAGTTGGGTAAGAAAGTACTTGCGATTGATCTCGGAGCATCAAGCGGAAGGGGAATTATAGGTAAATTCGAAAACGGTAAAATAACCCTTTCCGAAATACATCGCTTTTCAAATGATCCGCTCAAAATAGGGAACAGCTTTTATTGGGATACTCTTCGTTTGTTGCATGAAATCAAGACGGCTGTTCTGAAAGCTTCCGCCGAAGGCGGAATCGATACACTCGGAATCGATACGTGGGGTGTCGATTACGGATATATCGATAAAACAGGAGCTCTTTTGTCGGTGCCTTATCACTATAGGGACGAAAGAACGCTTCCCGAAATGGAGAGAGTGTATTCGAAAGTGCCGTATGCAGAACTTTACGGTATCACGGGAATCGAATCTATGAGCTTCAATACCGTTTTTCAAATTTCAGCCGATCTTCACAACAGGCCGTGGATTGTCGAAAATGCAGACAAGCTTCTTCTGACTCCCGATTTGCTCGGATATTTTTTGACAGGAAAAGCAGTGTGTGAATATACAATAGGTTCGACAACGGCTTTGATGAATGCCGAAAAACGCTCTTTCTCCGATGAGATACTTCGAAAAGCGGGTGTTCCGAGTCGCTTGATATGCGACGTTGTTATGCCGGGAAATGTTCTCGGAAAGCTCACCGACGAAGTTGACGAAGAAACGGGCAATACGGGAGCGTGCGTTGTTAACGTACCGTCTCACGATACATCATCGGCCGTTTTAAGCGTTCCCGCCGAAAATAAAGATTTCCTCTTTATAAGCAGCGGCACGTGGTCGCTCATGGGATGCGAAAACGAATGTCCCATAATTAACGAGACGTCGGAAAAACTCAGCTTCACAAACGAGGGCGGAGTCGACGGAAAAATCAATATAATGAAAAATATTATGGGTCTATGGCTTATTCAGGAGTCAAGACGCCAATGGAAGCGTGAGGGCAAAGAATATTCATTCAACGAACTCGAATCTTTTGCCAAAGAAGCGCCTATGCTCAAATTTATGATAAATCCCGATGACCCGTCGTTTAACAAAGCGGGGAATTTGCCCGAAAGAATTTGCGAATTTTGCGAGAAAACGGGACAGGGCAGACCTCAAAGTGTCGGTGAGATAATAAGGTGTATTTACGAGAGCCTTTGCCTTAAATACAGATATACCGCCGAAATGCTTGAATCCATGTGTTCCAAACATTATGATGAAATAAATATCGTCGGGGGCGGGACAAAGGAAAAACTTCTTTGTTCTTACGTTGCGAACTGCACCGGGAAGAAAGTATCGGCAGGCCCCGTTGAAGCTACGGCTATCGGAAACATCGCAATGCAACTTATCGCACTCGGCGAGATTAAAGATGTGAAAGAGGCGAGAGAAATAATCAGAAAATCTTTCGATGTTGAAAATTATTATCCCGATAAAAAGCAAAAAGAGAAGTGGGATGCGGCATACGCTGAGTTTTTGAAACTGCTTTGACGGCATTTAAATCGGCAATCGACAAAATATAAATGTTTTGTACACTATATTTTGTCGGAATTACCAAACAAAAAAACTCACGGTGATTTGCCATTTCGGTTATTTTATGTTATACTTATTATAGAAATATATAAAAATCGCACTTTGTGTGTGAAATTCAAAAAAATGGGAGTATTTATGGGAAACTTGTACGGAGAACTCGGCGTTATCGGAATGAAAGGCTGTGAAGCTTTTGCGGATAAGGTTGACGGGTATTTAAGAGAATGGAGAAGACACGGAGACGAGGAAACGTATCTTATGACGGCTGATTGTCCGAGATTCGGATCCGGCGAGGCAAAAGCGCTTCTTCACGAATCGATGAGAGGACATGACGTTTATATTATAACGGATATGTTCAATCACAGTGTTACGTATGAAATGTACGGTCAGCGTGTTCCGATGAGCCCGGACGACCATTTTGCCGATTTGAAGCGAATTATTGCGGCAATGGGCGGAAAAGCAAGAAGAATTTCCGTTATAATGCCGATGCTTTACGAAGGCAGACAGCACAAGCGCACAAGCCGTGAATCGCTTGACTGCGCAATAGCTCTCCAAGAGCTTGTTAATATGGGCGTTACCAACATAGTCACGTTTGACGCCCACGACCCCAGAGTTTCCAATTCGATTCCTTTGAGCGGATTCGATAACGTAAGACCTACGTATCAAATGCTCAAAGCTCTTGTTAAAAAATATCCCGATATAAGTCTTTCCAAAGACGATATAATGGTTGTGGCTCCCGACGAGGGTGCAATGTCGAGAAGCATGTATTACGCATCGGTAATGGGTATAGAACTCGGTATGTTCTACAAGAGACGTAATTACACGGTTGTAATCAACGGAAAAAATCCCATAGAAGCTCACGAATATCTCGGACAGGATATTAAGGGTAAAGATGTTATCGTTGTCGACGATATGCTTTCATCCGGCGATTCGATACTTGATGTTTCGAAACAGCTTAAGGACAAAGGAGCAAAGAGAATATTCCTTTTCCTGACGTTTGCGATTTTCACAAACGGTTATGAAGCTATCGAAAAGCAATATAACGAGGGAGTATTCACGCAGATTTTCGCGACGAATCTTGTTTACGCACCCGACGAACTTCTTGAAAAACCGTGGTTCACTCAGGTTGATATGTGCAAATACGTTGCATATATCATCGACACTCTCAACCACGATGAGAGTATAAGCACGCTTCTCAATCCCGTAAAGCGTATTCATGCTTTGCTTGATAAGCAAAATGCTAAAATAACGGCTGAGACGGACAGACAGCTTCCGCTT
>CAYXMB010000126.1:0-4755 GCA_964466085.1 uncultured Ruminococcus sp. | reverse complement strand
GAAAAATGATAGACCCGCTCGCAGAAAGCCGCACAAGAAAGTTTGCCATTTCTGCGTAGACCGTGTTGAGGAAATTGATTATAAGGATGTTGCCCGTCTTCGCAAGTTTATTTCGGAGCGCGCAAAAATTCTTCCGCGTCGTGCTACCGGCACCTGTGCAAAGCATCAGCGTGAACTTACCACCGCTATCAAGCGTGCAAGACAGGTTGCTCTTCTTCCTTACATCAGCGACTGATTTCATGACAATTTAAAATCTTAAGGCGCACTCGATTGAGTGTGCCTTTTTTCGAATTCAAAAGCCGAAAAAGGGAATGATAATATCGAAAAATTTATAAACGGAGGTTTGTATATGAAAATATTATTCTACGACGCGAAAAGTTACGACAGGGAATCGTTCGGTGACGTAATTGCCGATTATAACGGAGTAAGCATTGAATACGTCGATACCGATATTACGGTGAGAGCCGCAAAGCTTGCGACGGGGTTTGATGCGGTTTGTGTTTTTGTGGCATCGGAGGTTACATCCGAAGTTGTAAGAGTGTTGTATGACGTCGGGGTTCGACTGATACTCTTGAGATGTGCCGGATTTAACAACGTCGACCTTGAAGAATGTAAAAGATGCGGAATTACGGTCATGAGAGTATCGGGATATTCACCCGAAGCCGTTGCGGAACATGCAATCGCACTTGCTCTTGCGGTAAACCGCCGAATTCATAAATCCTATATTAAAGTCAGAGAAAACAATTTTGCTCTGACGGGACTTCTCGGAGAGAACTTTTTCGGGAAAAGCGCCGGTATCGTCGGAACGGGTAAAATAGGTGCCGCAATGTGCCGAATTTGTCGCGGTTTCGGGATGAAAGTCATGGCATACGATAAGTTTGAGAATCCCGAACTTGATTTTGTCGAATACGTTACGCTCGAAAAGCTTCTTTCGACATCCGATTTAGTATCTCTCCACTGTCCTTTGACCGAAGAAACGTATCATATGATAAACGGCGAAACCATAAAAATCATGAAAGACGGAGTGATTTTGATAAATACGTCGAGAGGAGCTCTTATAAAAACCGATGATTTGATATCGGGTATCAGAAGCTTGAAATTTTCCGGCGTCGGGCTTGACGTTTATGAGGAAGAAAACGAAAACGTTTTCGAAAACCGCGAGGACGATATTCTGAAAAGCTCCGTAACCGCACGTCTTCTGTCATTTCCGAACGTTATTGTGACTTCGCATCAGGGCTTTTTCACAAGGGAAGCGCTTGAGGCCATTGCGAGAACAACGCTTGAGAATGCGGTGTCGTTTGAAAAAGGAAATCTTTCGAGGGAAAATACCGTAACGGGGCTTTGATTTTAAAAGGCGAAATTCGGCAAAATCGGCATAGGAGTGTGATTATTTAAAAATAATTATCCGACGCAAGTGCCGTATGATGTGATGTGCCGATTTATTATTAATATATTTTCGGCGACGACTTGCTTTTCGGGAACTTTTTGTTTTTTTGCCGTCTGACTATACAAACGAAGATTAAAGGCGGCGGTTTTGTTGTTCGGGTAACAGTTGATTAAAGCTTTTTTGTTGAATTGATTTTTTATAATTAAAGGAGAATTTTATGAAAGGCAGAAAAATTATTTCATTGTTCCTTATTTCCGTAATTCTTATATCTGCCGTGCTTGTGTTTTCGGCGTGCGGAAAACCGACGGATAAAGACGGCGACTACGAAAAAAATTACACCGTTGATTCCACAAAGCTCGGCAAAGAGTATACCGTATCCGAAATTGCGAATTTATCCGTATTAAAGAGTATCGAAAAGGTTTCCGTGACCGTAAGAGACAACGGGGATTACACTTCTTTTGACTCGGAAGCGACAGGTGAGCTTATCGATTATATTTCGAAACTCCGTGTAATGTCCGATTTAAAAGCGGCGGAAAGCGAGGATAAAGACGGCATTTATTTTTCTTTCGATAACAGCGACGGAAAGAATTACAAATTCTCCGCCGTAAAGGCAGACGGAGAGATTTATATGTATTTCGATGAAGTCCTTATCGGCGAGAGCGGGCTTGAAAGTCCGTCTGTCGGTTTTCTCGTGTTGAACGACGGGGCTTATACCGAAATGCTTAATTCGGTGTCGGGTGAATAATCAAACAAAACGGAGGGGCGAGGCCGAAAGGTTTGCGCCCTTCCGTTTTGCGGCGAGGATTTCGGTGACGGGACGTATTTTTTCGGTTTCGAATTTAGTTTTACCGTTTGACTTGATTTGACCGAGATAAAATGGTAAAATAAAAAGAGAAAAAAGAAATACGGAGTTATCAATGAAAAATCTTCTTGTAGTTGACGGAAACAGTATACTCAACAGAGCTTTTTACGGAATACGTCCTCTCACGACCAAAGACGGGCTTCCCACAAATGCCGTTTACGGTTTTGTTACGATACTTAAGAAACACATCGACGCATTAAATCCCGATTATATGGTTTGCGCTTTCGATGTACATGCGCCGACTTTCCGTCATAAATATTACGAAGGGTATAAAGCTACCCGTCATGCGACACCCGACGATTTGACAGCGCAAATGCCTCTTGCGCACAGCGTTGCGAAGGCACTCGGATTTTGCGTGATAGAGCTTGAGGGATATGAAGCCGACGATGTTATAGGAACGGTCTGCAAAACTGCGGACGATGTCGGAAATATTCACTCGTACGCTTTGACCGGAGACCGAGATTCGTTGCAGCTTATAACCGAGAGAACGTCGGTTATTCTCGTGAAAACAAAAGAAGACATTATTTATACTCCCGAAAAATTCACCGAAGAATACGGGGTTACTCCGGAAGAATATATCGACGTTAAAGCATTGATGGGGGACACCTCCGACAATATACCCGGCGTTAAGGGAATAGGCGAGAAAACGGCATTCAAGCTTATTTCGGAACATAAAAATCTTGAAAATATTTTCGAAAATATCGATGAGCTGTCCGTCGGGCGTTCCGTAAAAGAAAAACTTTCCGCAGGCCGTGACGATGCGTTTTTATCAAGATATCTTGCGACGATTATAAAGGATTGCCCGATAGGAAAGAGCGTCGAGGAGTTTAAAACCGAAGGAATCCGCCGAAAAGAGCTTTCCGAGCTGTTTTTGCGTCTTGAGTTTTCGGGACTTTATAAAAAATTCGGTTTTTCAAACGACGAGGGCGACAGTGAGGGCGAAACGTTTTCGGCACCCGACTTTGAGGAGTGGAACGGTAAAGACAGTCTGAGTGAGCCTGTTTTCGCACATGCCGAAGAAGACGTCTTATATCTGTCGGACGGTGAGCGCAACGTTAAAGCGGCGATTTCGCAAGGAGACGGTCTTGTTCGGGGCAAAAAAATAATCTGCCACGATTATAAGCGATTTTTAAAAAATACCGATATTAAGTGCGACTGTGTTTTCGATACGCTTCTTGCGGCATATCTTCTCGATTCGGGAGCGGCGTCATATAATCTCGAAAAGCTTCTGTTCGGATATTCGCATATCACATGCGAATCTTTGAAAGACGGCGAGGCGTGCTGTGCCGTCATGAAGCTTTATCCCGTACTTAATGAAAAACTCAAAGACGAGGGTATGGAAAAAATCCTTGCGGAAATCGAAATACCGCTTTCCGAAGTTCTGTATAATATGGAAAAAGTCGGAATGAAACTTGACGGCGAGGGACTTCTCGAATACGGAAGGGAACTTGCCGCCGAAAGGGATTCTGTTGCAGAGCAAATATTCGAATCGGCGGGGCATATTTTCAATATCAATTCGCCGAAGCAACTCGGAGTCGTTTTGTTTGAAGAAATGGGATTGCCTCCCGTCAAAAAAACAAAAAGCGGTTATTCGACGAATTCCGACGTTCTCGAAACACTGAAACGGTACAGCCCGATTGTCGAAAACGTTCTTGAGTACCGTCGCTTGGCAAAGCTTATTTCGACTTACACCGACGTGCTCCCGACGCTCACCGACGGCAATATGAGAATTCACACGAGCTTCAATCAGACGGGAACGGCAACGGGAAGACTTTCGTCAAGTGAGCCGAATTTGCAAAATATTCCCGTCAGAGGTGAGGTCGGACGTGAAATCAGAAAGTATTTTGTTGCCGATGAAGGTAAAGTTTTGATTGATGCCGACTATTCGCAAATCGAGTTGAGAGTTCTTGCTTGTCTTGCGAATGACGAAAACATGAAAAAAGCTTTTCTCGGCGGAAGCGATATTCACACGGCAACCGCCGCACAGGTTTTCGGTGTTTCGGAACTTATGGTTGACGGAGAACTTCGTCGCCGTGCCAAAGCGGTTAATTTCGGTATCGTTTACGGAATAGGCGCATTTTCGCTGTCACAGGATCTCGGAATATCGAGAAAGCAGGCTGAGGAATATATTAAGGGTTATCTCTCGACTTACCCTTCGGTCGATAAATTTTTGAAGGATACGGTGGAAAAAGCGAAAGAAAAAGGTTCGACTTTAACTTATTTCGGGAGAAAAAGACTTATTCCCGAACTTTCGTCGACAAACAAAAATCTTCGTTCGTTCGGTGAGAGGGTTGCGATGAACAGCCCGATTCAGGGAACCGCCGCTGATATTATAAAACTTGCAATGATAAACGTTTCGAAAGCTCTGACCGATGCGGGACTTGATGCGAGACTTATAATGCAGGTTCACGACGAACTCATTGTCGAAGCGTCTGTTGCCGATGCCGATGCCGTATGTGAAATTTTGAAACGTGAAATGGAGAATACGGTAGACTTCGATGTCCCC
>CAYXMB010000125.1:0-4807 GCA_964466085.1 uncultured Ruminococcus sp. | reverse complement strand
CGCAGTTTCCTCACCGCACACGAATGCACCGGCACCGGCTTTGATTCTGAAGTGACACGAAAAATCCGTTCCGAGAATGTTATCACCCGCAAATCCCGCCGCTTCCGCATCGGCAATCGCTTTTTCAAGTCTTATTATCGCAAGCGGATATTCGGCACGAACGTATATTACGGCTTCATCGGCACCGATTGCATAAGCTCCGATAAGCATTCCTTCAAGAAGATTGTGAGGGTCGCTTTCAAGCACCGCACGGTCCATGAATGCGCCGGGGTCACCCTCGTCGGCGTTACATATTAAATATTTTTTCTCGCCTTTCGCCGTTCTTGCCGCATTCCATTTAAACCACGTCGGAAAGCCTGCTCCGCCGCGTCCGGCAAGTCCCGAAACTTTGATTGTATCGATTACTTCTTCGGGTGTTTTACCGCTTTTGAGAATCGAAGTTATAGCTTTATATCCGTCTTTTTCAACGTAACTGTTTATATCCGTCGGGTCGATTATACCGCAGTTTCTGAGCGCTATTCTCGTTTGTTTTGTGAGAAAAGCGGCATCCTCATCGGATATCGCAAGATGGGCAACCGTCGAAAAATCTTTCGCTTTTGCCGCATTTGCAATCAGAATTGCGTCTTCCTCCTTTACTCTGACAAGTCTCAAAAGCCCGCTGTCGGAATAAATATCGACCATAGGTTCAAGAAAGCACATTCCGATACACCCGGTGATACCGAGAGATATTTCGTTTTCGCTTTCGCCCTTAAGAAGCTCATCAAGTTTCGAATATACTTTTGCGGCTCCCGCCGCTATACCGCAACTGCCCTCACCGACTACTATTCTTATCATACCGAACCGCCTTTCTTTACGCTTTTTCACGAAGTTCTGTTAAAATTCTTTTTACTTCGGCACTTGTGAGAGAGCCGTACGTATCTTCATTTATCATCATAACGGGTGAAAGACTGCAACAGCCGAGACACGCCACATGCTTAAGAGTGAAAAGGCCGTCCTCCGTTGTTTCCCCGTCTCTTATTCCTATAGTTTCGTATATCGTATCGGCTATCTTTTCCGAGCCGTTAACATGACACGCCGTTCCCTGACAAAGCATTATGAGATATTTTCCCACAGGCTTAAATCTGAATTGGGTGTAAAACGTTGCAACGCCTATTACCTTTGCGGGGGTTTTCCCCGTTTTCTCGGCAATGTGATACATAACGTCTGTGGGAAGATACCCGTATATCTCCTGAGCTTTCTGAAGAACGGTTATAAGACTTCCGTCAACATTCGCATATTTTTCAAGCACTCCGTCAAGAAGCGACAAATCACTCTTTTTACAATCTTCGCAACACATGATAATCCCCCTTGAGATTTTCAAAAAAATAATATATTATATATTATATTACATAAGACGGCTATATGCAAGTTTAATTTTTCGGTTTGCAAAGAAAAATATTAATCGTTTTACAAAATCGGGAAGCAAAAACGGGACTTTTCGCCCCGCTTTTATTTTTTATTTTGAAAGTTTAAAGTGTCACACCGAAACTTCAAGTGCAATACATTCCGTTCCCGAAAGTTTGCAACTCAATTCATCCGGCTGATGAGTTCCGCAATAAACCGTGAATTTTTCGGAACGCACGCAACGAACTCCGCTTTCATCGACACTTGTAAAGCAAAGCGGATTGAGCCTCATCTCAAAACGCCTTGATTCTCCGGGTGACAGCCTTATTCTTTTAAAGCCGCAAAGGCTGTAGTTCGGAACAGCTTCATCGCAGTAATCTTTAACGTAACATTGAACTACATCCTCACACTCATAAAGGCCTTTGTTTTCCGCTGTAAACGAAAGTACCGTATCGGAAAAACAAGCATCGGAGCAGATTATTTTCGAATAACCGAGTCCGTATCCGAAGGGATAAAGAACGTTATTTTTCGCATATCTGTAAGTTCTGTTTAACATAGAATAATCGGTAAAAGGAGGAAGCTTATCCGCACTTTCGTAAAATGTAACGGGAAGTTTTGCGGATGGAGAAACATCGCCGAACAGGATTTCCGCAACAGCCCTTCCGCCTTCCGAGCCGGGATACCACGCATGAAGGAGTGCGTCGACTTCCGTTTCAATATTAACGGACCCTCCTCCCGTACAGATAACAACAAGAGGTTTTCCGAGCTTTTTGATTTCGCAAAGTAATATTCTCTGACTTTCGGGAAGGCGCAAATCGTTTCTGTCTCCCGAAGAAAAGTTTGTATCGGTTTCTCCCTCTTCGCCTTCAAGAGAAATATCAAAGCCGAGACACAAAATCACAACATCCGATTTTTCGGCAACGCAAAGCGCTTCCGCAATACGGTCGTTTTTTTGCGACATCCGTATAACTCTGTCTTTATATAAATGACATCCTTCGGAAAACAAAACTCTGCCGTCGAATCTGTCCTGTATTCCTCTCAGAATCGTTGTGTACCTATCCGAAATACCGTTATAATTGCCTTCAAGCACCTTTATGCTGTTTGCATTCGGGCCTATTACCGCCACCGTCGACATATCGGATTTCAAAGGGAGAATTCCGTTGTTTTTCAAAAGCACCACAGACCGTCGGGCCGCCTCCAGTGACAAGTTTTTGTGTTCGTCACATGCAACCGTCTCGTATTCTATGCCGTCATATTCGGTTTCCTTATCGAAAAATCCGAGCCTTATCAAGGTTCTCATCGCATGTACGCATGCTTTTCTGATGTCGCTTTCTTCGACAAGCCCCGAATCAAGCGCTTCGGGCAGATGTTGATACGACGGACCGCAATTTATATCGCACCCCGATTTCAGTGCGAGAGTTGCCGACTCCGCCGGATTTTTTGTTATACCGTGACCTTCGTGAAAATCGTTAATCGCATAGCAATCGGATACAAAATATCCGTCAAATCCCCATTCTTTAAGTTTTTTGCCGAAATATCGGTGTGCACACGAAGCCTCTCCGTTAACTCTGTTATATGCGCCCATCACACCTTCGACCTTTGCTTCCGTTATCAAAGCTTTAAAAGCGGGAAGATATGTTTCTTCCATATCTTTTTCGGAAACGCAAGCGTTAAATTCATGTCTTAAACTTTCGGGTCCGCTGTGAACCGCCATATGCTTTGCGCACGCCGCCGATTTAAGAACCTTGCCGTTTCCCTGAAGCCCTCTGACGTATGCTTTGCCGCATTCCGAAGTGAGATACGGGTCCTCACCGTACGTTTCCTGCCCTCTCCCCCATCTGGGATCTCTGAAAATATTTATATTGGGAGACCAAAAAGTCAATCCTTTATATATATCCGTATCCCCGAAAGCTTTATACGCATTGTATTTGGCTCTTGCTTCCGTAGATACCGCATCACCTATTTTTTCAATAAGAGGCACATCAAATGTTGCGGCAAGTCCTATTGCCTGCGGAAAAACAGTTGCGACACCCGAACGGGCAACTCCGTGAAGTGCTTCGTTCCACCAGTTGTACGGAGGCAAACCGAGCCTTTCTATCGCAGGCGAATCGTACCTGAGTCTGCTTGCGGCTTCTTCGCTTGTCATCTCGTCGACAAGCACCTTTGCTCTTTCTTCGCACGGTAAATTTTCATCATAATACTTTTTCATGGTACCTCACCATACGTTTTTAATATAATCTTTAAACTTAACTGCCGATGCTTTTGAAAAAAGACAGAGTAAAAAGTTTATGCCCTCTACTCTGTCTTTCGAAGTTTTGTTCCGACTCAAAGAAAAGCTGTTCTGATTTTCGTTTAAAGCGGAACGGATTTTATTTTAGAATCAGTCTCTTATGCTTCTGTACATGGGACCGTAAGCGGCACAAGCTCTGAAATCCTGTCCTTCTTTGTCCATGCCGAAAGCATTGAACGATGCCGGACGGAACACGTCGGTTTCGGGAACGTTGTGCATACAAACGGGTATTCTGAGAATGGAGCAAAGAGTGATAAGGTCGGCGCCTATATGACCGTAGGAGATGGCACCGTGATTTGCTCCCCAATTATTCATAACCGTATAAGCATCTTGGAACGGGCTTCCGGCTTTTCCGTCGCAACGGGGTGCAAACCACGTGCAAGGCCACGTCGGGTTCGTGCGCTCCATAAGAGCATCCGATACTTCATCGGGAAGGCTGACCGTCCAACCTTCGGCGATTTGAAGAACGGGGCCGAGACCCTTTACAAGATTCAGTCTTATCATCGTTGCGGGCATTTCGGCTCTCGTTGTGAAATGACTTGAGAATCCGCCGCCTCTGAAGTTGTCGAATCCCGCTTCGCACCATACCGTCGCATCGGTCATCTTCTTGATGTCTTCTTCGGTAACATCCCACCATTTTTTCATAACGTGATTGCCGTTTTCGTCTACAGCTTCTCCGCATGCGTCAAGACATGCCGCACCTGAATTGAGAAGGTGAATGATACCGCCGTTCTCTTTGGCTTTTCCCTCAAATTCATATCCTGTTACTCTCTTGCAAGCTTCAGGCGACCAGAAAGTACGAACGTCTGCGAATATCTGAGCACGGTTCGTGAGAAGTTTCATAAACAGCATACCGATACCGTTTAAAATATCGTTTTCGGTTGCGAGTATATACGGTTCCCGTGCCCCCGTATAGTCAAAGGAGGAATTGAGTACGGCTTCGGGGTAGTCGCAGTTCGGCCAATGGTCGGTCCACTGTCTTTGTCCCTGAAAACCTGCGGCAATTGCATTATGTCCCGACATTTCTTCTTTGAACTGTTCGGGAAGGTTGGGGTTGCCGTTCATAAGGTCCTTTATAATGCAGTACATTTTAATCGTGAATTCCCACTGCTTATCCTTTTCTTCTCTTGAAAA
>CAYXMB010000124.1:0-4811 GCA_964466085.1 uncultured Ruminococcus sp. | reverse complement strand
ACCGCCGTGTGCCGAACGGCACGCACGGTGGTGTGAGAGGAGGGAGAAATTCCCTTCTACTCGATTTTTGGTGCGCCCGACATGGGCAATAACTCGGAGGTGAAAGTCCGCAATGTGCTCGGTAGCGGAAAGCATTGGCCGAGGGTAAGGGTGTCCGTCGCAGGGCGGAGTTTGAAGAAAACCGGGTGCTAAAGTCCGAAATTGCCTCTGCGGGTAAAGTTTAGAATTGACGAACGGAAAATGCATACAAGGCCGAATTCGGACGAACGGCTTTGCCGAACATAAAGAAGTCCGATGCTGCCCGAATCTCATACGATAGATGCGGCGGCTTGTCACCGCCTCACACTCTGTCTTAAACGAGTTCGAATACAGCTTCGTTTTGCGTGTCGGAATTTTCTCCTATATATATCGCAAATTTGCCTTTTTCAACGGTGGGTTCGTTGTTGTCTCCGATGAAAGAGAAGTTATCGGGAGAAAAAGTAAAGGAAACCTTTTTTTCTTCGCCCGGAGCAAGCGATATTTTTTCAAAACCGCAAAGTCTCTTTTCGGGTGTCGCAACTGAGCTTACGATATCTTTGAAATATGCCTGAACAACTTCTTTTATTTCGACGTCGGAGACGTTTTTAACAGTAACCGATGCGGTTACCGTTTCGCTTTCGCATATTTCGGCTTTGTCAAGGGAAACTTCGGAATATTCGACTTTTCCGTATGTCAGACCGTAGCCGAACGGATAAAGCGGTGTTGTCTCACAGTCTTTGTAACGGGAGAGTACGTCGTTTCTCCAGCGAGGTCTGCCTCCCGATAAATTGGCGTAATAAAACGGAAGTTGTCCCGTGTGTCTCGGAAACGTGACGGGAAGTCTGCCGCTCGGAGATACGTCTCCCAAAAGAATATTCCGAACCGCATTGCCGAGTTCGACACCGCCCTGCCAGCCCAACAGAACCGCATCTGAGGCTTTATCGACGTTCTCTATGGCAAGAGGTCTTGCGGTAAGTACGACGGTCACGAGAGGCTTTCTCAGGGACGAGAGAAGCTTCAAATATTCGCTTTGCAAAGCGCCGAGCGACAAATCGACTCTGCCTCCGTTTTCGCCTGCCCATTGGCAGGGCTCTCCGCAAACGTAGATTATTCCGTCGCATCCTGCGGCAAGTCTTGCGGCATTTTTCATTTTCGAGCGGTCGTTGCCGTCGAATTTACATCCTTCAAGGTATTCGATTTCAATACCGCCGTCTTTTTCAAGGGCTTCTTTTACCGTAACTACCGTGTCGGGTTTTCCTCTGCCGCCCCATATTCCCATGTTTTCGAATTTGGCGTCGGCAAAAGGTCCCGTGACAAGCCATTTCTTTCCGTCACGTTTTATAGGTAAAGTTCCTTCGCTGTTTTTGAGCAAAACCATTGAGTTTTCCGCAACGTCACGTGATGCGTTGCGGTTTTTCTCGGTCAGAAAATATTTTTCGCAGTCCTCGTCACGGTAGGGGTTTTCGAACAGACTGAGTGCGATTTTCACGCAGAGAATACGGAGTACCGCTTCGTCGAGTGCCTTTGCGATTTCACCGTTTTCTTTTGCAAGCGTTTCAAGTTCATTGTAATAAA
Source organism: uncultured Ruminococcus sp. (assembly GCA_964466085.1). GTDB lineage: Bacteria > Bacillota > Clostridia > Oscillospirales > CAG-272 > RUG14199. Next base: position 3,218 of record CAYXMB010000124.1, on the reverse strand, counting down.
CACCGGAGTGCATGTCTATATTGCATCCCGCTTTCATGGCAAGAGAGGCGCAATCCCTGTCGGTTTCGGCTACTCTATGATATTTAAGCTCCGATACGGATTGCCAGTCCGATACGACGGCACCCTCAAAACCCCATTTGTTTCTTAAAAGTTCGGTTAAGTAATATTTGCTTGCGGTTACGGGTACCCCGTTCAAAGTATTGAAAGAACACATACAAGTCATAGAACCTGCTTCAAGTGCCGCTTTGTAAACGGGAAGATATTCTCCGTAAAGAGTTCTGTCTCCTATATCGCAGGTTTCGTAGTCACGTCCCGCTTCGCTGAGCCCGTAACCGCAGTAGTGCTTAAAGCACGCTGCCGTAAACGGCTTTCCCGTTTCGGGATTTATTCTTTGAAATCCTCTGACTCTTGCCGCCGCAACTTTCGAACCGTAAAATTTGTCCTCTCCGGCACCTTCGGCGATTCTTCCCCAACGTGCATCCCGTGCGATATCGACCATCGGCGAATAAATCCAGTTAATTCCTTCGTGATATGCTTCTTCTGCGGCTGTGGCTTCCGCATTTTCTATTCTTTCAAGGTCGAATGAAGCGCTTGATGCGAGAGGAACGGGAAACAGTGTTCTGTCTCCGTGCACAACGTCGTGACCTATGAGAAGCGGAATTCCGAGACGGCTTTCTTCCACTGCGATTTTTTGAAGTCTGTTTGCGGTTTTAACGTCGGGTACGTTCAAAAACGATCCGATTTTTCCGCATTTTACGTCGTTTTCGTCAAGCTGGTTCATCGAACCGAGAAGAACCGTCTGCCCGACTTTTTCCGCAAGCGTCATTTCGGAAAGCAATTCCGTTGCACGTTCCATATAAGGTTCAAGCTTAAAAATGTTTTTTTCAGTTTTCATGAATTTCCTCTTTCTCTCAGTCCGAGATGACGTCCGCCTCTTTTACCGAAGCGTTTTTCAAAATTAGTTTTTTCTTGACTCTAAGATAACAGATGAATTGAATCGTCACGGTTATTGCCCACGATACGGGATACGATATAAACAGCGCTTCGGGTGTGTGGAAAGCGGCGAAAACAGTGTAAATCCAAATAATTCTAGTTCCGCAAACGCCGAGCACCGAAATTATCATAGGCACTGTCGATGCGCCCATTCCGCGAAGAGTTCCCGTAAAAGTATCCATCATTCCGCAAAGGAAATATGCGATGCTTATTATTATAAGTCTTGAAGCCCCGTAGGCAACCGCTTCTTCATTGTCCGGAATGTAAATTCTGAGAAGAGGCTTCCTCAGGAGAATTGCCGTAGTACCGAGAATAAGTCCCGTAAGGCTTACGAACAGAAGACAGTAACCGACGATTTTCTTAAGCCTCGAATATTTTCCCGCACCTACGTGCTGGCCGACGAAAGTCAGTGCGGAGTGATAAAACGAATTGCAGAAAATATAGATAAATCCCTCAAGGTTGGATGCCGCCGAGTTCCCCGTTAAAAATACGGAACCGAAAGAATTCGATGCCGATTGTATAAGAACGTTTGACACGGAAAATACGGTGCCTTCGAGTCCTGCCGGTATTCCGATGACGAGAAGCTTGCGGAGCCTTCTCGCATTAAAACGAAGCTTGCGAAGTTCAAGTCTTTGAGGGCCTTTGTTCTTTGCGAGACTGATGACGCAGAGAACGGCGGATGTTGCCTGCGAAACGACCGTTGCAATCGCAACTCCGTCGACGTCCATGCCGAGACAGATAACGAATATAAGATTAAGCACTATATTTATAACGCCGCTGACGGTAAGATAAATAAGCGGTCTTTTCGTGTCTCCCGTACTTCTCATGATGGATGCCGCAAAATTGTATACCATTATTGCGGGAAGACCCAAAAAATAAATTTTCATGTAAAGCGTTGCTTTGTCGATAATTTCAATCGGAGTCGACATAAGAGACAAAAAAGTTTTCGACATGAAAAATCCGAAAGCGCCGAATATAATTCCGCCGACGAGAGCGGTTAATATGGAAACGTGAACGACTTCCGAAACGCCTTTTTTGTCTCCCGCACCCCAACAGTGAGCGACGTTAACGCTTGTGCCGACCGAAAGCCCTATAAGTAAATTTACGATGAGATTTACAAGCGCACCCGTCGCACCGACTGCGGCAAGCGCTATGTCGCCGTCTTCTGCGAATCTCCCGACGACTATGGAGTCGGCGGCGTTAAAAAGAAGTTGGAGAAAACCCGATGCCATAATCGGGAAAGTATACAGAAGAATATTTTTTGCGAGCGGTCCCTCGCATATATCGGGAGAGGAAAAGATTCCTTTTGTGAATTTTTTGTTTTTGTCTATCCTAAGCATAATATGCCCTTTCAAATTCAAATAGGGGTGATACATCTTCATTATATAATCTAATTCGGAAAAAGTCAACGATAAAAACGGCGTTTTGAACACTTTCGTGCATAATCACGTCTTTGCGCTTTTTCAATATATGTGAATTCGGCAAAAAAGTCTTTCGGAAAATATTGAAATGAGAATTATTTTGTTGTATAATAAAACTCGGTATTTATTTGTCCGGAGGATTATATGGGACGGCTTGGATTTGACAACAAAAAATATCTTGAAATGCAATCAAGGCATATTCGCGAAAGAATCGACAAATTCGGAGGGAAACTTTACCTTGAATTCGGCGGTAAACTTTTCGATGATTACCATGCATCGAGAGTACTTCCGGGATTCGAGCCCGACAGTAAACTTCAAATGCTTCTTCAGCTTAAGGAAGAAGCCGAAATCGTTATAGTTATCAACTCTTTCGATATCGAAAAAAATAAAATAAGAGGAGATCTCGGAATTACTTATGACGCCGATGTTCTTCGTCTTATCGACGCCTTTCGGGGAGTCGGACTTTACGTCGGAAGCGTAGTACTCACATGTTTTAACGGTCAAAGTGCCGCCGTGACGTTCCAGGATAAGCTCGAAAGTCTCGGAATCAAAGTTTACAGGCACTATATCATCGAATCTTATCCTTCCGATATAGAGCTTGTCGTCAGCGACAACGGATACGGCAAAAACGAATATATCGAAACTTCGAGAAAACTCGTTATCATTACGGCGCCCGGTCCCGGAAGCGGAAAAATGGCTACGTGCCTTTCGCAGATTTACCATGAGAACAAGCGGGGAATCAAGGCGGGATATGCGAAGTTCGAAACGTTCCCGATTTGGAATATTCCGCTGAAACACCCGGTG
>CAYXMB010000123.1:0-4848 GCA_964466085.1 uncultured Ruminococcus sp. | reverse complement strand
TATCTCTACGGTGCGTCGAAACTCGGAAATGACGAAAATTACGTTGCGCTGTGCGATAAAGAAGCATTTGATAACCGATGGGATGCAAAAGCGAAAAAAATAATTTCTTTGCTTGAAAATCAAGAAAAAAACAAGCAAAACGGAATTTAATATCGAAAAAGGCTTCAAGAATTCAACACTTGAAGCCTCTTTTTCTATTCGACATGGGGTATTCCGTAATGAATACAGTCGATATTTCCTCCCGAAAAATAAACTCTCGGTACTCTTTTCGAAATTCCGCAAATGATTTCATAAGGAATCGTTCCGACAGCCGATGAAATTTCCGTGCACGTGATTTCACAGTCTCCGTCTTTACCGAAAACGGTAACTGCCGTTCCGATTTTCGCATCTTCGATATCCGTTACGTCGCACATGAACTGATCCATGCAAATTCTGCCGATAATCTTCGCCCTTTTGCCGTTTACGGCAACTTCGCCTTTATTCGACAAAGCACGCGGAACACCGTCGGCATATCCTGCGCAAACGGTTGCGATTTTCATTTTTCGAGGCGCAATAAAGGTACAACCGTAACCGACGGAAGTTCCCTTTTCTATTTCGTGAATATGTATAATTTCGCTTCGAAGCGACATTGCGGGTTTCAAAGTTTTCACTTTCGATACGGTAACCGTATCGGACGGCGCGATTCCGTAAAGATAAATTCCCTCACGGACAAGCTCGAACTCCGTATTAAGTTCCGTTATAGCGGCACTGTTGAAAATATGTCTTATCGGAATTTTAACCCCGCTTGCTTCAAGCTTTTTTGTAAAACCGCGAAAAATTTCAAGCTGTTTGTATGTAAAAGACAAATCATCTCCGTTGTCGGAGTCGGCAAAATGGCTGAAAAGCCCTTTGATGCGAATATTTTCGATTTTCGAAATTTCCGATATCTCACGAATGCTCTCATCGGTTGCCGCAAATCCGATTCGGTTCATTCCCGTATCAAGCGCTATGTGAATATCCGCTTTTTCGCCGTTTTTTTTCAGAAAATCACGGAGAATCATAACTTCGTCGAAATTCCAAAAAGTCGGTGTGATTTTGTATTTCGTCAAGGCGGAAAAGCCACTCGGTGAGGTGTGCCCCAAAACAAGTATTTCGGAATTTGAAATACCGCCCTCACGAAGCTCAATTGCCTCGTCCACGCTTGCAACTCCGAAAAAATCGGCTTTGTCTTCAAGATATTTCGCAATTCTGCACGCACCGTGACCGTAAGCATCGGCTTTTACAATCGCCATTTTCAAAACACCGTCGGGAAGAAGTTTTGACAGAATACCGAAATTGTGCCCGACAGCGTCGAGATCAACCTCTGCCCACGTTCTTAAACCTAAATTTTCAATCACGTTTATTTCTCCTTCGACTTTAAACTTGTTATATTATACACCATTTTTCCCCTTTTGTGTAAACAAATATCACACTTGAAAATTTTTATTGATTTTGCACAATAAAAAGTGTGTTTTTTGTTGATGTTGTACATTGTGAATCATAAGCGATACTGATATAATATAATAAATACAATCTGAAAGGATTTCTCACAAATGGCAAAACTTAAAATCGGTGTGTTCGGCGGATACAGAGGCCACACAATGATAAACGTGCTCTTTAACCACGATGATGCGGAGCTTGTTGCCGTATGCGACAAGTATCAGCCTCTCCTCGACAGAGTTAAAAAAGAAGCAGATGAAAAAGGCATGACGGTTGCCCTTTATACGGACTTCGACGAATTCATCAAGCACGATATGGATGCGGTTGTTCTCGCAAACTACGCAAACGAGCATGCGACTTACGCTATCCGTTGCATGAAGGCCGGACTTCACGTAATGACGGAGGTTCTCCCCTGCGAAACGATGGCTCAGGCTGTCGAACTTATCGAAACGGTCGAAGAAACGGGCAAAGTTTACGCTTATGCCGAAAACTATTGCTATATGAGACACGCATTCGAAATGCAGATGCGCTATGAAAAAGGCGATATCGGCGAAGTTCAGTATATCGAAGGTGAATACATTCACGACTGCACGGCTATCTGGCCTCAGATTACTTACGGTGACCCCAATCACTGGCGTAACAGAATGTATGCGACTTTCTACTGCACACACTCAATCGGCCCCATGCTTACAATTACGGGCAGACGCCCCGTTCAGGTCGTCGGATTCGAAGCTCCGATTCAAAAAGATTACAAGACAACGGCTATTACAAGAGGCGCCGGCATTGAAATGATTACTCTTGACAACGGTGCTATCGCAAGAAGCGTTCACGGAGACCTCAAGAGAGAGCCCGCAAGCTATACTTACATGGTTTACGGTCAAAAAGGTATGATGGAAGCATCACGTTTCCCCGATAAAGAATGGAAAGTCGAAGCAAACGGATTTAAGGCATCTTACGTTGAACCTCTTGTTCACGTATACCGTGAAGGCAAAGAATTTTGCAAAGGCGAATGGGAAGATTATTATCCCGAACCGCCGATAGCAAAAGAAAAAGCACTTCAATTCGGTACTCACGGCGGAAGTGACTTTTACGCAACACACTTCTTTATAGAAAAGATTCTCGGCAGACCCGACGGCAAATACGCAATCGACGTTTACAAAGCGGTTGATATGGGCATCTGCGGTATTCTCGCTTACAGATCGATTTTGAACGGCAACGTACCCGTTAAAGTGCCGAATCTCAGAAACAAAGAAGAACGTGACGAGTGGAGAAACGACAACGCATGTACGACTCCCGAAGTCGCAAAAGATCAACTTCTTCCCCGCACTTCGTTTGAACACGAGCCCGTTCCCGATTCCACGTATGAATATCATAAGAGACTTTGGGAAGACGGAAATCAGACACTCAAATTCGGAGAAGAATTCGAACTCAAAAAATAAATTGTTTTCGGGCTGTGAAAGCAGCCCGAAAAACTTTAAGTAAAGCGTTTTAAAATGAAAAAAAGAATTATTTATATTGCCTCGCTTTTCCTGTCGCTTGCTCTGCTTGTTGCGGGCTATCTTTATATTTCGAAAGGCGAAAACGTTTTCGGAGTTGACGGAGTGACCGACTTTTACAGAGCAAAGGTTACGAAAGTTTCCGACGTTACGTCAACGGAACTTGACAGTGACGGCACAATGGTCGATACGACGTATTCGTTTACGGCGGTTTTCAAAAGCGGTGACAAAAAAGGCGAAAGCGTCACGGCAACTCAGCTTATAAGCAATTATGCAATGTACAATCCCCGTCCCGTTTCGGTGGGCGACACGGTTATTTTATATCAGCCGAATTTAACCGAAACCGATGAAGACGCAACTTGGTGTTTTGCGGAATACGTAAGAAGCGATTTCGTTATCGTCCTTGCGGTTCTTTTCTGTCTGATGCTTGTCGTTTTCGGAAGAATAAAGGGGCTGAGAACACTCTACACGCTTATTCTTACCGTAGGTTCCGTTTTCTTCGTGCTGATACCCGCAATTACAACCGGAAGAAATATTTACTTTTGGACTATCGTAATTTGCCTTTATATCACGGCAATGACTTTGATAATCGTAAACGGCGTTACAAATCTTGCGCTTGCCGGCGGTATCGGCTGTATGGGAGGCGTGCTTATTTCGGCGGGAATTTACCTTGTGACCGATTTCTTCATTAAACTCACGGGATATACCGACGAATGCACAATTTACATTCAGGGAATAAACGACGGCGTAATCGATGTGAAAGCTCTCGTTTTTGCGGCAATACTTGTAGGGTCGATAGGAGCCGTTATGGACGTTGCGGTTAACATTGCCGCATCTTTGCACGAGATAGCCGCAAAAGTCGAAAATATATCTTTCCGTGAGCTTTATAAGTCGGGTATTACGATCAGCCGTGATATTATCGGAACAATGTCGAATACGCTTATTTTAGCCTATATCGGAAGCTCCCTGTGCTCGGTTTTGCTTATTATTTACAACAATTCTTTTTCGCTTCTCAACATGTTCAACAAAGAAAATATCGTCGTTGAGCTTATTAAAATTCTTGTCGGCTCTTTCGGAATTCTCTCGGCACTTCCGCTGACTTCGTTTGTCAGTGCTTTGATATATGCCGGTAAAGGTGTAAAGCACTCCGAAAGCACGTCGAACAGCGAGGAAATCCGCGATGAGCTGTCGGAAATGCTTGAAAAAATCGACAGCGAAGAAAATAAATAAAAAATAACGGGTCGTTCCTGCATCATGTGTCGGTTCGACCCGTTATTTTACGGTCTTATTTTATTCGGGTATATCCGCATTGTCGAAAGTCGGAACAACCGTCGTGTTGCAAATATTGATAAAAGTTTTACCCCTGTTAATGCAAAGCTCATTTCCGCTTGAATCCGTAATCGTGAGGTTACCTTCTCTTGAGTCTCTCGACCACGTGATTTCGGAATATTTTCCCATACTTGCGACGTAACCGTTACCGCTTCCCGTAGTGGTTACTTTGAGCCTGCCGTAATCGTCGTAAGCCCACGTATCGCAGAACAGAATAATAACGTTTTCGAAAGAGAGCTGTTCGCCCGTTTCACCGTCGATATGCTTTTCGCCGTTGTACTGGTATCTTAAATAAGATTTCGTTTCCGTATCGAAATAATAATCGACCGTCTGATATGCCGAAACGGGGATGTTGATATGTGTTGCACTGTCTTTTCCGACGTTGACTGTCGAATTGTAATCGCAAAGTTCCCAAGGAACCGAAAAGCCGTCACGATGCTCGGTTCTGAAATTGCAATATTCAACGGTCTTAAGAAGCCCCTCCGCAGTTGTCATCAAAGTATGCTCATAACTCATCGTTTGCATTCTCGTCTCGTCACGGTAGTAAACTCCGAGCGGGTCTCCC
>CAYXMB010000122.1:0-4880 GCA_964466085.1 uncultured Ruminococcus sp. | reverse complement strand
TTTAATTGATACGATAGACATTATAATGTCCTCCTTCGGTTAATTCCACCATACGTCTTACGGTTGCAGCCCTGTGACGAAAACTTTATCTTTTCTGTCGGGCACCGGCAACTTGACCTACGTATGTGTGTTTTTGCGTTTTACGCAACGAATATTATACTATACAAAAAGCGTTATTTCAACAGAAATCTTATAATTTACAATTTGTTTACAATATCAACAGCCGGCACAGCACTTTTTTCGATTGAACTTTCCGAGACGGCAAGGCATTTTTCTAAAAAGGAAGCGAAAACGCTTTTCGCACGGAAATTCCTTTTGCCGAATTCGGGAAGTGCGGCAAAAATTTTTCCGACTTTATTTTCGTTTTCGGCTTGACAACAGGCCGTAATTAAAGCATAATGATAAAAAATTCCCGGAGGGGTCAGTTATCATGAAAATCAAACCTGTTTTATTATCCAAAAAATGTTACGGGCTCGGTCATTATCCGTGCGAGTTCACCCGTTCCGACGACGGAAAGGCAATTATACCCGTAAGATGCCTTGACGATTCTTATATGCTTTATTCCGAAGATTTCGGAAAAAATTTCGAGAAGCGTCCTCTGCCGAAAGAATACAAACCTTGCGGTCTCAAGCAGTTGTCCGACGGTACCTTTCTCGGTTTCGGATTCGTCAGTGCGGTTTTTGACAAAATATGGAACCCCGATATTGAAGACATCCCGTTTTTCTTAACCGTTTACAGAGCCGACACCGCAGACGACATTGCGAATTGCAACGTTAGGACGGAGTTTGTGAAAACCGACGTGCCCGGTCTCGGTGCGGGATACGGCGATTCGGGCGACCGTCACAGCGGTTGCGTTTCGGGATGGAGAGAGCTGTCGAACGGCGATATCTATCTGACTGTATACGGTCAATTCAAAGACGACACGACGCTCTGCCCGTATTTCAGAGAATACGGCAAATACGATTTCTACCTTTACAGAACGTGGGCGCTTATCTCTCACGATAAAGGTCATACTTTCTCATTTGCCGGCACAATAGCCGACTGTCAAACTTATCCCATAGCCGACGTTAATGCCGAAGGCTATTGCGAAGCAGACCTTGTCGAAATCGAAGAAGGACATCTCGTATGCATTTTGCGCACGGGAGGACACGAGATATATTCGCCTCTTTACTGTACCCACTCCTACGATTTCGGCAAAACATGGGAGGCACCTTACGAAATATGCACGTGGGGAGTTTTACCGAGAATTTTGAAGATGTCCGACGGAACTCTCGTTATCGCATCGGGTCACATCCACAATATGCTTCTTTTCTCGACAGACAACGGAAAAACGTGGAGCGAACCTTTCATTATAGAAGAATGCGACGGAAAATGGGGTAAAAGCACGTCGGGCTACACATCCGTTTTCGAATGTGAGCCCGGTGTACTGTCCGTTGTTTACGACGACCCGAAAGAAGAGCTCGCCAAAGGCGGCGAAGAAGGGCACGTCAGAAAAGTTTATTCCGTTCTCTACAGAATAGATAAAGAATAACCGAAAAGTTTTTCAAGGAATTAACCCTCATGATTCCCCGTGGGAATGCGGGTTATATTCTTTACAAATTCCGATATTCTCCAAAGCTGAGAGGGTTTATCGTCACGAAGCCATGCTTTTTCGTATTTTGCAAGCCATTTATCAAAATCGGCTTGTAAAGCGGCTCCGTCGGTATAACCCTCTTCTTCGTTGGCAAAAAGGTAAAGCCTGTTCATCAACGAAACGGCATTTGCGGCAAGTATAACGTCGTGCACCGCATCGTTATCCGAAAAAGCTTCGAGTTTTTTCGCCTCGCCGTCGCATATTTCAATATGACGCTTTGCATCTTCCGCCGTCAGCGAACCGTCGTCGCTGTATTTAAGCTCGGTTCTGCGACCTTCAAGGCAGTTGGCGCTGTGCCACATAATGAATCCGAACCAGTCGGCGGAAAGCTCCGCCTGTCCGATTTTATATATACTTTCCGACATATCGACGTCACCGAATCCGTAAAGAAGCAAGCTTGCGGTACGCTTGAAGTCTCCGTCAAGTTCAACGTCGACATTCCAACCTTTTTGCGCTCCGAAAACCATACCGAAAAGATTACAGTTAAAACTGCACGGATGACCGAAATCTCCCCAGTTCGTATTGAGAATTCCGAGTGCACCGTACTTTTTGCCGTATGCCGCAAAAGTCGATATATTGTCCGACGACGCATCGATATTTTCGGCGAATTTGCTCCACGATATCGTACCGGGACAGATAATCTGTTGCATACCGAGATCGCTGAAGAATTTGGGAATCCACTCGGGCGTGTGACCGTAATTCCAATTGAGAATTATGACGTCGTCGGGTAAATTCTTCTTTGCAAGCTCGGCTCTCGACATACATTCGTCACCCCAAAGCATAACTTTCTTTCCGTGACTCTTTACTATTTCGATAAGCTGATTTACATGATAAAAATAAGCTTCACCCTTGTCCCGACCTTTATTCTTACCGTTGCAAAGGTCCATCGTTTCATCACAGCAAATATTGAACTTGTCGGAGCGGAACAAGGTGATATACTGTTCAATCATGCTTCCGATTACCTTAATCGTATCGGGATTGTAAACGTCGACCGTGTGATGCCACTGTCTCTCCATCCAATAGTTCGTCGTGAGCTTATGCTCTCCGAGTTCGCAAATTCCGCTGTACTTTTCGCTTTGCAAAAGGGTGAACAGATGTCCGAAAGTCGAAAGGCTCGGAATAAGCTCTATAAAGCGGTCGTTGCAATATTCGTCGAGTTCGAGAATCTCATCGGCGCAAAGGGCGTCGTCTTTTGTTATTATCCCTTCGAATTCTTTGAATAAGAAGGAATCCTCAACGTAAAGCTGAAGCGAATTTATTTTATAATACGACAGCATATCGGCTATTTTTTTAAGTTTTTCAAGGCTGTTCACTCTGCCTCTCGTTATATCCTGATAAAATCCTCTGTAACCGAAATCGGGTGCGTCTTCAACAGTACAGCAGGGCAAGTCCGTGCCGTTTTCGAAAATAAGCTGTCTCAGCGACTGAATACCGTAAAAAGCACCTGCCGCACCGTTGCCTTCGATAACCGCACGCTCCGTACCGATATCAAGCACATAGCTCTCCCCTTCGCCGTGACCGGTGATATAAATACAGTTCCCTTCGGGTTTTCCCGATGAAAACTTAACGTGAGCACCGATTTTTTCAGATATTTCGCTCGCAAGCGCCGATGCCGCTTTTTTAACTCTCACATCGATATCGCAAGGCACAAAAACGGCAACGTTCTCAAGCGAAAACATACCGTCTTTTCTCTCATTCTTCTTCGGAACGGGTATAATGTTAATCATATTTGTTTCTCCGCATTTTACCCCGTGCGGGGCTTTTTTTATCAGTATACATTACACTTTAGCCAAAATCAACCGTAATTGAATTTTTTTCGAAAAAAATTCAATTACCGATTGACATGGTAGGTAATTTGTGCTATAATAATTACCCACCACAATGGTAGGTAACAAGAGGAGGTAACATAATGAGAATATACGCCGATAACGCATCGACAACGAAAACGAGCAAAAAAGCCATTGAAGCGATGTTGCCCTATATGAATACGATATACGCAAATCCGTCAAGCTTGCACAGCGAAGGGCAGAAAGCCGCAGAGGCACTTATGACGGCAAGAAAACAAATTGCGAAAAATCTCGGTTGCACACCCGATGAAATAATATTTACCTCAGGCGGAAGCGAAGCGGATAATCAGGCAATAAGAAGCGGAGCGGCGGCAGGAGAGAAAAAAGGCAAAAAACATATTATATCGACGGCTTTCGAACATCACGCCGTGCTTCATACACTTAAAAAACTCGAGAAAGAAGGATTCGACGTAACCCTTATCGACATTCCGGAAAACGGTGTTATCGACGCTTCGCAAGTCGAAAAGGCAATGAGGGATGACACGTGCCTTGTCAGCGTAATGTATGCCAACAACGAAATCGGAACAGTTCAGCCGATTGAAGAAATAGGAAAAATATGCAAAAAGCATAACGTTCTGTTTCACACCGACGCCGTGCAGGCAGTCGGGCATTTGAAAATCGACGTAAAAAAAGAGAATGCGGATATGCTTTCCCTCTCGGCGCACAAATTCGGCGGACCGAAAGGAGTCGGAGCTCTTTACGTAAGACGGGGAGTGAAAGCCGAAACGTTAATTGAAGGCGGCGCACAGGAAAGAGGGCGCAGAGCGGGAACGGAAAACGTTCCGGCAATAGTCGGTATGGCGGCGGCGCTTAACGAATCCGTTTCGAAAATCGACGAAAACAATTTTCGTATTCTGAAAATGAGAAACCGCCTCATAGAAGGGCTCTCGGCAATTCCCCACTCGGTGTTGAACGGAGATTTCGAAAAAAGGCTCTGCGGTAACGTCAATTTCTGCTTTGAAGGAATCGAGGGTGAATCGCTCCTTCTCATGCTTGATGACAAAGGCATTTGCGCATCAAGCGGTTCCGCATGTACTTCGGGCTCACTTGACCCGAGTCACGTTCTTCTTGCAATAGGCAGAACGCACGAAATAGCTCACGGTTCACTCAGACTCACTCTTTCGTGTGACAACACCGATGAAGAAATCGAAAAAATCATAGAAGCCGCCCACGAAAGCGTCGAATATTTAAGAAGCATTTCACCTATATGGCGTGATCTTATCAGCGGCAAAAAAGAATTTATAACAAAATGAAAGGAAACCGATATGGCACTGTACAGCGAAAAAGTAATGGATCATTTCCGCAATCCGAGAAACGTGGGAATTATAGAGGACGCCGACGGAATAGGCGAAGTCGGCAACGCAAAATGCGGAGATATAATGAAAATTTATTTGAAAATA
>CAYXMB010000121.1:0-4890 GCA_964466085.1 uncultured Ruminococcus sp. | reverse complement strand
ACTATTCTTCCGCCGTGCCTGCGGGCGGTGAGGAGGACGTTATGTTCTGGAGAGCGGTCGAGTTGGCGGTTGACAGCGGAAAAATATCGACATCTCTCTTGCAGAGAAAATGCTCGATAGGATTCGGCAGAGCCGCAAAACTGATTGACAGAATGGAGGCTCTCGGTTATGTCACTCCCCCCGAAGGGCAAAAGCCCCGTCGGGTGCTTATAACAAGAGAGAGACTTGACGAAATCAAAGTATCGTCGGAGGTGACGTCGAAGCCAGATGACGGTGACGAGGATTTATTTTGAGACGCCTTGATTTATCGGAGGAACTTTATGGGTAAACTGATTGTTATAGAAGGACTTGACGGTGCGGGAAAGAACACTCAAAGCGAAAAACTTCGCTTGTTTCTTTCGGAGCACGGAGTTAACGTAAAAAAAGTGGATTTTCCGAATTACGAAAGCGAGAGCTCGGCTCTTGTTAAAATGTATCTTTCGGGCGCACTCGGAAAATCTCCCGACGATACAAACGCATATGCCGCAAGCGCATTTTTCGCATGTGACAGGTACGTAAGCTACGTTACCGAATGGAAAGATTTTCTGGCATGCGAGGGCAGCGTCGTGATAGCGAACAGGTATACTACGGCGAACGCCTACCACCAACTTTCGAAAATGCCGAAAGAAGAATGGGACTCCTTTTTGGAGTGGCTTTGGGATTTCGAGTTTTCAAAGCTTCAGCTTCCGAGCCCCGACGTCGTGCTTTGCCTTGCGGTGCCGCCCGAAGTATCGAAGAGAAATATAGAAAAAAGGTGCGCCGAAAACAACGTCGAAAAGGATATTCACGAAGTTGACGGAGATTATCTCGAAAGATGTTACGAAGCGGCAAAATATGCTTCGGATAAACTGGGATGGCATATGATTCACTGTGTTGAAAACGGAAATCAGCTTTCCGTAGATGAAATATTCGAAACCGTTCTCGAAAAAATCGGAGTCGGTGATATTTTGAATTGACAGTCGCTTGTTTGACGTAAAACGAAAGGAGTAAAAATGATTTATTTGTTTCTTGCGGAAGGATTTGAGGAAATAGAAGCCTTAACTCCGTGCGATCTTTTAAGAAGGGTCGGAGTCGAAGTGGTTACGGTCGGAGTTACGGGCAAAACGGTCGTGGGGACTCACGGAATTCCCGTCGTTGCCGACATCACGGCAGATGAGGCAATCGAACGGATTGAAACGTGCAAGCCCGAAATGATAATTTTGCCGGGCGGTATGCCGGGTGCGTCCAATCTCGATGCGTCGCCGGCAGTTGATGCTTTCATAAGCCGTGCGCTTGAATGCGACGCTTATATTGCCGCCATATGTGCCGCTCCGATGATACTCGGAAAGAGAGGACTTTTAAAAGGTCACGACGCAACGTGCTATCCCGGATTCGAAAAATATCTTGAAGGTGCGAAATGCTACGACGCATCGGTTGTCGTCGACGGTAATTTCATTACTTCCGACGGAATGGGAGCGGCGCTTGATTTTGCCCTCCAGCTTGTCGCCCTCCTGAAAGGAGATGCGGAAAGCGAAAAGCTTGCCGACTCGATAATGGCATGAACACTATAAAGAAAGAAAAAGACGAAATACGAAAAAAATACGTCGCTTTGAGAAATTCCGTTGATCCGGAAGTCAAGGCATACAGAGATGCGAAAATATGCAAAATCGCAACTGCTCTTGCGGGATACAGATATGCCGATTGCGTTTTGATGTATGCCCCGACGGGAAGCGAACCCGATGTTATGGCAATAGCGAAAGACGCACTCGAAAAGGGAAAGAAGGTTGCTTTTCCGAGATGTAACGTTGAGAAGCGAACGATGAAATATCATTTTATCACCTCTCTCGATGAACTTGTGCCCGATTCTTACGGCATAAGAGAACCGTCGGATGCCCTCCCGGTTTACGATCCGAAAAGCCGTGACGGTGCGATTTGCTTTGTTCCGGCTCTCGTGTATGACAGACGCGGGTACAGACTCGGTTACGGAAAAGGGTTTTACGACAGATATCTTTCGTCATTCAAAGGAAACACCGTAGGAATTGTATACAGCGATTTTATACTCCCGCACGTGCCGATAGGAAGATTCGACGTAATGTTGAAAATATTGCTTACCGAAAAGGGTGTGACGGTTACAGGTGAAAATTAAAAATACAAGCGGAGCTCCGCTTTTGCTTGCTGTTGTTACCGCTCTTATGACTGCGGTCAACTTCATTGATTTATCCGCTTTTTACATAGATGAGAACGGTTATCTTTCGAGTATCGTTCTTCAAATCATAATTTTGGCAATACCTTCGGTTTTCTACGCACGGAGTCGGGGAATGAAATACCTTTCCCGCATGAGACTTCGCACCGTGAAAGCGGTAGACCTTCCCGTTCTGCTGTATGCTTTCGGGTTTATGGTGTTCGGCGGTGCTCTTTTGTGCTTTCTCATGTACAGAATAATGCCCGATGCATTTGTTACTTCGTCGACTTCGAACTATGTGAGCGGTGATACGACGCTTGGAAACGCACTGTATGCCGTTGTCGCAATGGCAATTGTGCCTGCCGTGTGTGAAGAATTCCTGTTTCGGGGAATAATATTGACCGAATACGAAAGAAACGGCATACCGCTTGCCGTCATTACGTCGTCTCTTTCTTTCGGACTTATCCATTTTAACCCCGTGCGGCTTCCGATTTATTTTTATTACGGTATTGTTCTTTCACTCGTTTTATACGTTACAAGGTCTGTCCTTGCTTCAACGATAGTGCATATGGCGAATAATATATTCGTAATGTTTTTCGAAGTTTACGTTTACAGAGCCGCAGTCAAGCAAGGCGGAGGGCTTTTGATGTTTTTCCTGATTTGCGTAACAGCTTTTATTTTATTTGCGTTTCTATTTTTCTCTTTTTGCGAAAAAGCATATGCCGATCTCGCATCGAAAAACGTTGAGAGTGAGCATACGAAACGAAAAAAACTTGCGAAAGGCAATTACGTAACGGACGCTTATTTTAATCCGGCGTTTCTGATATACGTTATCGTAACCGTAATCGGAACGGTGGTGGCAAACTGAGCGAATTTTAAGAAAGGGTCACTGTTTGTGAAAAAATTGCAATGTCAGACGAAATAAAGAAAACAGGCGAAGACGTTGATAATAATATTGACCGAATTTTAGAAGAAAGAAGAAAGGCATCGGCGGCAAACAACGCCTCACGACGTATGCCGCAAAATACGGCTGACGGGCAAGGTATGCGAGGAGTATCCCCGATGCAAAGCGGAAACGGCAGAACGTCGCCTGTCGGCAGTGTGTCGGGAGGTGACGGAAAAGATGTCGCAAGTCGCAGAAATACGGGATCAAATGTGGGTCGGACACCTTCAAATCAGCCCGGAACGCATTACAGATGCGGCACTCCCGAATATATGCAAAGAGAACATGCGGCATCTTCGGCACGGGACGGCATGAAAGGCAGAACGCCTCAAAACGGAGATAATCTTTCACCCGTGAGACAAAACACAGGTGCAAACGGCAAGGCGCACGTAAATCCCGCAGGTGTCGGCAGGGCCGATTTCCGTGAAGACGACGATATAAAAATTGCCGTCGGAGGAAAACGTAGGAAATACGACGATAACGGGAAGACCCGAAAAACCGATGTTGCGGGAAAAATGAAATCCCCTTTGAAAAAGAAAGAAGCCGACGTAAATGAAAATGATATCGGCGGAAGCCTTGTTGTCAGTATGCTTCGCGCTGTTGTTTATCTTGTTGCGGTTTCCGTTATTGCTGCGGTTTTGTCGATTTTCGTAATCAACATCGGCAACGACGTATACGCTTTCGTAAAAAACGATGATTCTATAGACGTCACGATTCCCGAAGGAGCGACGTCGGCGGATGTTGCGGAAATTCTTTACGAAAACGGTGTAATAAAATATAAGAGCATATTCAAACTTTACGGCTCAATCAAGCATATTGAGGAAAATTTCGTTGCGGGAGATTACACGGTAACTCCGATGATGAATTATAAGAGCCTTTATAACGAATTCAAGGAAAAACCCGTTTCGGGAACTTCGTGGATAACGATTCCCGAAGGATATACAACCGACGAAATAATAGACCTCATGCTGTCTTACGGGATCGGCGGTACGAAAGAAGATTACGTTAAGGCGATAAACGAGGACGATTACGATTTTTGGTTTGTCGATGAGCTTAACAAGTCGGGTGTCATGGAAAAAGGAGAGCGCTTTTACAAACTCGACGGTTATCTTTTCCCCGATACTTACGAGTTTTACAATGCTTCAAGCGCTCACACCGTAATAAACAAGATGTTACAACGTTTCGACGAAGTTTATACAGACGTGTTCAAACAAAGAGCGAAGGATGTCGGCTTTACGACGGACCAAGCGGTTATATTGGCATCGATAATCGAAAAAGAGGCGGGTCATTCCTCCGATTTCAGGTATGTATCCTCCGTTTTTCATAACAGAATTAACAACTCAGGTACTTTTCCGAGATTTGAAAGCGACGCAACGGTTGTTTATGCGATAACCCATATAACGGGTGAAAGACCGGAACAGGTCACGCATGATACGATAAGCTATGACAGCCCGTACAACACTTATCTTTACAATTCTTTCCCGCCCGGTGCGATTTCCAATCCGGGAATGAATGCGCTTAAATATGCGGTCTATCCGGCCGATACGAACTATTATTTCTTCGTGTCATCGTCTTCCGGAACAACGCTTTTCGCATCTTCCAAAGCGGAGCACGACAAAAACGTCGCATCTCTTAAACAGTAATATTCGAGGCTGAATTTCCGAAAAAAGTAAAAAATAAGCCGCCCGATTAAATGTCGGGTGGTCGTAAAACAGTAAAATTAAAAAATGTTGAAAACCATTGGTTT
>CAYXMB010000120.1:0-4970 GCA_964466085.1 uncultured Ruminococcus sp. | reverse complement strand
AAATATTCAACCGTGCAGTTTACGTTGTATTTATCCAAAAGATAACTTATGATATATTCGGGAGTCGAGCCTTGACCCGTTGCATAAAGAGTCTTGCCTTCGAGGTCGTAAATCGAATTTATCGTATTTCCGTTTTCGAGAATATACAATACGCTGTAAACGTTAATTGCCGCAATTCTGACCACGTCGGGATTTTTGGAATAGAGAACGGCCGCAAGGTTTGACGGTACTGCGGCGATATCGAAATCGCCTTGAATTATATTGCCTTTGATTTCGTCGGGTGACGATGCAATCGTAAAGTCGCAGTTGACTTTCGAAGTGCCGTTTTCACAGTCCTCCATGATTTTTGTCATTCCGATACCCGTCGGACCTTTGAGCGTGAGAACTTTAAGTTTTTCGCCGTTTGAGGCAGCCGCACCGTCTCCGGCGGTGTCGGCGTTGCTGTCGGCAACGGTTTCGCCGCCTGTCGTGTCGGTGTCGGAATTTCCGACGTTTGCGCCGCAAGCGGTGAGTGCCGCAAGCATTGCGACAACGAGTAAGAGTGAGATGATTTTTTTCATTTTTTGCTCCTTTTAAAATTTATTTCCTAAATTCAAAACAGGGAAGTGAGTTTTTCCTCATTCAAAACAGTTATTTTTTTGCCTTCTCTGCATATTATCCCCTTTTCCTCAAGAGAGTCAAGCGCTCTGTAAAGCGATGCTCTGCCGAGACAAAGAGATGACGCCGCTTCCGAATAATTCGCAACGTTTTTTCTGCCGTCGCCGTCAACCGGAAGTGACAGAATCCATATTGCGATTTTTTCTTCGGCGTTACCCGCAGAAAAAGCCGAGATTTTTCTGTTAAGAAAAGCAACTCTCCCCGAAAGAAATTTAATCAGATTTTTTGCGCATTGCGAATTTTCGCAGACAAGTTCTTCGCAAAGCTCCCGCTTTAAAAGTAAAAGTTTGCAATCGGTTTGCGATACGACCGAAGTCTTATAAAGATTATCGGGAGAAAAAACGGATGCCGCACCGAATGTATCTCCCGATTTAAGTCTCCGTAAAACGGTGTTGCATTTTTTATCGGATGCAACTGTCACAAAGCCTTCGATGACAACGTAAATTCCTCTTTCACCTTCATTAAAGCTTAAAATAATTTCGTTTTCACGGAACGGCAGAACCGATATTCTGCTTGAAATTTCAAATTCTTTCTCTAATTTTTCGAAATCGCAATTTTCGAAAAGAAACAGATTTTCAAGATATTCCTTCATAAGCGCTCCAAATGTGTCTCATTTGAGACAATGTGATTATATACCATAATCGGCGTTCCGTCAACGGGAAAGGCATTTTTATATGTTAACAAATTGTAAAAACTAATAATAACAGTGGAATTAATCACTCTCATGATGTAAAATAAAAGCCGTAAATAATTATATTATATAAGTGAGGTATTGTTATGACTTTGTTGGTTCTTGCGGCAGGTATGGGCAGCAGATACGGCGGTTTAAAGCAGATCGACCCTTTTACGGAAAACGGGGAATTTATTATCGATTTTTCCGTTTACGATGCACTCAGAGCCGGATTTGACCGTGTTGTTTTTATTATCAAGGAAGAAAACTATGATAGTTTCAGAGAAACAATCGGTAAGAGAATTGAGGACAAGATAAAAGTTGAATATGCATTTCAGGCGCTTGACAAACTTGTTGCGCCTTCCGATATTCCGAGCGAGCGTGTAAAGCCTTGGGGAACGACTCATGCGATTCTTTGTGCCGAAGACGTTGTTGCGGGTGACAGTTTTGCCGTTATCAACGCAGATGACTTCTACGGTTGCGACGCTTACGTAAAAGCTGCGGAATTTATAAAAGAAGCCGAAAAGGGAAACGGAAAACACTATGCGATGATAGGCTACAGGCTCGGCAATACACTCACCGATAAAGGAAGCGTTGCAAGAGGAGTTTGCGTCACGGACGATGACGGAATGCTTTGCGATATCGTTGAAAGAACAAAGATATATAAAGAAGGTACAGGCGGATATTTCGAAGACGAAAACGGCGATAAGGTTACGCTTGCATCCGATACTGTGGTTTCCATGAATTTCTGGTGCTTTACGTCATCGATTTTCGAAGGTGCACATGCCGATTTTGATAAATTCATTGCCGATAAAGAGAGAGAACCTCTTAAAACGGAATGTTTCCTTCCGAATTCCGTCGGCAATTTGAAGAAAAACGGTTACTGTGACGTAAAGGTCATCGAAACATCGGCAAAATGGTTCGGTGTTACTTATCACGAAGATAAACCCGACGTTGTTAAGAACATAGCAACGCTTATCGATGCCGGAGAATATCCTCACGGACTGTGGAAATAAACCGATTTTTGATTTCGGAGGTACATTATGTCAATTCTTGTAACAGGCGGAACCGGGTTCATAGGCTCACATACTACTGTTGAGCTTTTAAATGCGGGTGAAGACGTCATTATTCTCGACAATTTATCCAACAGCAAAATTTGCGTGCTGGACAGAATTGAAAAAATAGCGGGTAAAAGACCCAAGTTCTATAAAGCCGATCTTTTGGATTACGACGAATGCGAAAAGATTTTTGCGGAAAACGATATCGAATCGGTTATCCATTTCGCAGGTTTGAAAGCCGTCGGAGAATCCGTAGAACAACCGCTCAGATATTATCACAATAATTTGACGGGTACATTGAATTTGTGTGCCCTTATGTCAAAATATAACGCAAAAAGAATGGTATTTTCTTCTTCTGCAACCGTATACGGTATGCCGAAGTCCGTTCCGATAAGCGAAGATTTCCCTCTTTCGACAACCAACCCATACGGCGAAACGAAACTGATGATAGAAAGAATTTTATCCGATATTTTCGTATCCGACAAAGAGTGGGGCATTTCCGTTTTGAGATACTTCAATCCCATCGGAGCACATCCGTCCGGACTTATCGGCGAAGACCCGAAAGGAATACCCAACAATCTTCTTCCTTATGTTTCAAAGGTTGCCGACGGCAAACTTGAATGTCTTTCGGTTTTCGGAAACGATTATCCTACTCCCGACGGAACGGGAGTCCGTGATTATATTCATGTTGTCGACCTTGCAAAGGCGCATCTTGCCGCTCTTAAATATGCAAGAGAGAATAAGTGCATCGATTATTTCAACGTCGGTACGGGTAACGGTTATTCGGTTCTGGAAATCGTCAAAGCATATGAGGCGGCAAGCGGTAAGACCGTAAAATATAAAATAGTCGACCGCCGTCCCGGAGATATTGCGGAATGCTATGCAAATCCCGAAAAAGCATACCGTATGCTCGGATGGAAAGCCGAAAAAAACATCGAAGATATGTGCGTTGACCTTGCAAGATGGCAAAGTCAAAATCCCGACGGGTACACAGAATAACAGGAGCTCTTTATGATAACTAAAAAATCTTTCGGCTACCTTCCCGACGGCAGAGAAACTTTTATATACACACTGGAAAACAAAAGCGGCGTTAAAGCGGATATTTCCGACTTCGGCGCAACTGTCGTGAGATTATTTGCCGAGAATGCAAAAGGCGAATCGGTCGACGTTGTATGCGGATTTGACACTGTTGAAGGCTATTTAAAAGCTTCGGGCTATCAGGGAGCGGTTATAGGCAGAGTTTGCAACCGCATTCACAATTCGAAATTCACTTTAAACGGTGTCGAATACAGGCTTTTCGCCAACGACGGAAAGAACTCGGCTCACGGCGGTGAAATCGGATTCAATAAAAAGCTTTGGTCGGTTGTCGATACGGTTGACGGCGCCGAACCGAGTGTTGTTCTCGAATACGTGAGCCCCGACATGGAAGAAAATTTTCCGGGAACTTTAAACGTAAGGACAACTTATAAAATAACCGAAAACGGCGGACTGTCAATGCGCTATGAAGCAACGACGGATAAAGATACGATTATCAACTTAACAAATCACTGTTACTTTAACCTTGCAGGTTGCGGTAACGGGACGGTTAAGGAACAAATCTTGTGGATTGATTCCGATAAAATAAACGAACAGGATTATGAGCTTATTCCCACCGGAGATTTTATAAACGTTAAAGGCACGGCATACGATTTTAACGTTCCTAAAGCTATCGGCAGAGATTTCAACAGCGAACCTTCGATGGATATTCAGCACGGCGGTTATGACAACAATTATATTGTCAAAAACTACAACGGTACGGTAAAATTAATCGCAACGCTTGATGAGAAAATCGGCGGACTCAGAATGTCGGTTTTCACAAATCAACCGTGCGTTCAGATTTATACGTCGAATATGATCGACGAAAACGATATTCCTTTCAAAGAAGGGAAGCCGCAAAGAAAAAATTGCGCCGTTTGCTTTGAAACTCAGCATATGCCCGACGCAATAAATCATCCGAATTTTACAAACACCGTATTGAAACCCGGCGAAAAATACGATTTCACAACGGTTTATTCCTTTGATAAAATTTGATTTCGGATTGGCAAGCTAAAAAACGGAGACATCGAATTATCACGATGCCTCCGTTTTTATTCGGTTTTGCGTGCCGAAAGTTTCGGTTATATTGTTTAGTTTTGCGTGCCGAAAGTTTCGGTTATGATTTTGTCAACCCAGTTAACAATGTCGGTTCTTTCTTCAAGTGAAATTTTCTTTGAGAAAAATCCG
The DNA here is from genome assembly GCA_964466085.1 of uncultured Ruminococcus sp. Lineage (GTDB taxonomy): Bacteria > Bacillota > Clostridia > Oscillospirales > CAG-272 > RUG14199. Next base: position 323 of record CAYXMB010000120.1, on the reverse strand, counting down.
CCGCCGTCGATTGAGTACATCTCGTCGATAACGTTTGTTCCGGCTTCGGTAAGTATTTCACGAACCTGTTTAACACCGGCACCGTTCAAATCGCCGTCAACAATAAGAGCGACGTTGAGAGCTCTTTGTTTGTTAAGTTCACCGCAAAATCTTCTGAGCTTGTCTTCGGGTTTATCCTTCATTGACATGCAGATAACGACAAGTTTTTCCTTATCGCACGGGAATCCGGGCGGTACATCATCGAGCTGGCACTTAAAAGCTTCGCTGATTGCCGTTGCGAAGGTGACAACCTTTTTCTTAGTTGTAGAGTAAATTACTCTCAT
>CAYXMB010000119.1:0-5002 GCA_964466085.1 uncultured Ruminococcus sp. | reverse complement strand
CCCGCTCTTAAGAAAGCAGGATTCCTCACTCGTGACCCGAGAATGAAGGAAAGAAAGAAATACGGTCTCAAAGCCGCACGTCGTGCTCCTCAGTTCTCGAAGAGATAAAATTATTTTTCTCAAAAACGCCGTTGTGCTGTTGCTCAAACGGCGTTTTATTTTTAACTCCGAATATTTTTAAGGTGAATTATGAAAAGTTTTATAGGAATCGACGTCGGGACTTCGTGCGTAAAAGCCATGCTTATAAGCGATACGGAAATTCTTGACACGGTAAGTGTCGAATACCCTTTTTATTACTTGCAAGACGGGCTCTCGGAACAAAATCCGAAGGACTGGCTTAACGCTTCACTCTCGGCAATAGAGTATCTCGTGAAAAAATCCGACCCGAAAAACGTCGATGCCATTAGTTTTTCGGGGCAGATGCACGGCTTGGTTGCGCTCGACGAAAACGACGAAGTTATCCGCCGTGCCATACTGTGGAATGACGGCAGAAGTGCGGGAGAGACCGAATATCTCAATAAGGAAATCGGCAAAGACTTTTTGCTTGACAACACGGGAAACATATCTTTTTCGGGCTTCACCGCCCCGAAAATTCTGTGGATGCAAAAAAACGAAAAAGAAAATTTCAGGCGTATAAAGAAAATTTGCCTGCCGAAAGATTACGTCGCATATAAGCTTTCGGGTGTATTTGCGACCGATACGTCGGATGCTGCGGGAACGCTTTATTTCGACGTCGAAAAAAGATGCTGGTCGAATGAAATGCTTAAGTTATTGAATGTAAGCTCCGATATGCTCCCGAAAGTTTTCGAAAGTTCCGATACGGTCGGATTTTTAAAAGAGGAATTCGCAAAAAAATTCGGTATGCGCTCCGACGTCAAAATCGTAATAGGCGCAGGGGATAATGCCGCTTCCGCAATAGGCACGGGCACGGTGCACGACGGCGACTGCAACATATCTCTCGGTACGTCGGGAACGGTATTCGTTTTGACTGACAAATACCGTTGCGACAGAAAAAACGCCATTCATACGTTCTGCTCGGCAAACGGCAAGTACCATTATCTCGCATGTATCCTTTCGGCGGCGTCGTGCCAAAAATGGTGGATTGAAGATATTCTAAATTCAAGCTACGACTTTGAGCCTTTAAGAAAATACGAGGGTAAAAGCAAAGTTATGTTTTTACCGTATCTCACGGGTGAGCGCTCACCGATAAACGATTCGGAAATAAGAGGTGCTTTTCTCGGTTTATCCGCCGACACAACAAAAGAGGAAATGACCGTTGCCGTTCTCGAAGGCGTTTCATTTGCTCTCCGTCAAAACATCGATATTATCCGCTCTCTCGGAGTCGATATAAAGCGTTCCAAAGTCTGCGGAGGCGGAGCCAAAAACAGGCTGTGGCTGAATATTCTCTCCGATGTGCTGAACGTTGAATTGCAAATTCCGATTCACGAACACGGCGGAGTTCTCGGTGCGGCAATGCTGGCGGCAAAAAGCTGTCTTTCCGACGAGGAATACGAAAAGGCGGAAAAAAATTTTTGCAAAACAAGCGACACCGTAATTCCGAAAAAAGATTTTTCGGATTATTATGATAAAAAATACCGAAAATTTCTCAAAATATATCCTGCAATAAAAAATACGGAGATTTAAATTATGCAATATTTCGATTTCACGGAAAAAATCAAATACGAAGGACCGAAAAGCGCCAATCCGCTTTCGTTCAAGTTTTACGACGCCGACAGAGTAATTTTGGGTAAGAAGATGAGTGAGCATTTGCCTTTTGCAATGGCATGGTGGCACAATCTCGGTGCGGACGGCGTTGATATGTTCGGAAAATCAACTGCCGACAAATCATTCGAAACGGAACCCGGTACAATGGAACACGCAAAAAGAAAAGTCGATGCGGGTTTCGAATTTATGCAAAAGCTCGGAATAAAATATTTTTGTTTTCATGACGTCGACCTCGTCCCGGAAGACGACGATATCAATGTCACCAATTCACGGCTCGACGAAATCTCCGACTATATTCTTTTGAAAATGAACGAAACGGGAATAAAATGCCTTTGGGGGACCGCAAATATGTTCTCAAACCGCCGTTTCATGAACGGTGCGGGAAGTACGAACAGCGTCGACGTATTCTGCTTTGCCGCAGCGCAAATAAAGAAAGCGCTCGATATCACGGTTAAGCTCGGAGGCAAGGGTTACGTTTTTTGGGGTGGCAGAGAGGGTTATGAAACGCTTCTCAATACCGACGTAAAATTCGAACAGGAAAATATAGCATCTCTCATGCGCATGGCGGTTGACTACGGCAGAAAAATCGGCTTTAAAGGCGATTTTTACATTGAGCCTAAGCCGAAAGAACCGATGAAACACCAATACGATTTCGATGCGGCAACCTCAATCGGATTTTTAAGGCAATACGGTCTTGACAAGGACTTTAAGCTCAACATCGAAGCAAACCACGCAACCCTTGCGGGTCATACGTTCCAGCATGAACTTCGCATAAGTGCCGTAAACGGAATGCTCGGAAGCATTGACGCAAATCAGGGAGATATGCTTCTCGGCTGGGACACCGACGAATTCCCGTTCGACGTTTATTCCGCAACGGCGTGCATGTACGAAGTTCTCAAAAACGGAGGCCTCACCGGCGGATTTAATTTCGACGCAAAGAACCGCCGTACGTCAAACACGTACGAGGATATGTTCTACGGATATATTTTGGGAATGGATACGTTTGCGCTCGGTCTCATAAAGGCAGCCGAAATAATCGAATCCGGAGTTATCGACAACTTCATAGCCGAAAAATACGAAAGTTTTTCATCAAAAATCGGTCAAAAAATAAGAAACGGAAGTGCAACGCTTGAAGAGCTCAGCGAAGCGGCATGTAAAATGAAAAACTGCGAAGCACCTTCTTCCGGCAGACAGGAATTGCTCGAAAGTAAAATCAATGCTCTTATGTTCCGATAAAGCGCCGAAAAAAACGAAACGTGACTTTACGGCATAAAGCGGTTTTGTAACAACGGTTGCAAAAAACAGCTCACCCGTCGCAAACGATAAGGCTTGCGGCGGGTGATTTGCTTGCACGCTCGTGCGTTATGAAATCTGTTTTTCCGAAAAAAGAGACGTTAAATTCTTATAACTCTTATAATGCCTTCCATAGAAACAATCTTTTCGATTATCTCGTCGGAAATTTCCTCAACGTCGACAAGAGTACATGCAAAGTCGCCTTTTGAACGATTTGCGAGATTTTCGATGTTGATATTCTGCTCGGAAAGAGAGGTCGAAATGTGAGAGAGCATATTGGGTATATTTCTGTGAAGAATTACGACTCTCGATGCTCCCGGAGTTTCGGGCATGGATACCGACGGGTAGTTTACGCTGTTTATTATATTGCCTCTTTCAAGGTAATCCATAAGCTCGTGAGCCGCCATTACGGCACAATTATCCTCACTCTCCCCCGTCGATGCGCCGAGATGAGGAATTGTGATTATTCCCTTGCATCCGACTGTTTCTTCGGTCGGAAAGTCGGTTACGTAGCAAGAAACTTTTCCGCTCGCTATTGCCGCTTTCATATCGTCGGCACACACAAGGTCGGCTCTCGAAAGGTTTATGATTTTAACACCGTCTTTCATCATCGCAAGCGTTTCGGAGTTTATCATATTTTTCGTTGCGGGAGTTGCGGGAACGTGGAGAGTTACGTAGTCCGCATTTTTGTAAATTTCCTCATAGCTTTTTGCCTGAGTTATATCTCTTGAAAGGCTCCATGCCGCTTCAACCGTAATATAAGGGTCGCAGCCGAGAACTTTCATGCCGAGATGACGTGCGGTATTGGCAACCATACCTCCGATAGCGCCGAGACCGATAACGCCGAGAGTTTTTCCGAGAAGCTCGCATCCGGCATAAGTACTTTTGCCGGCTTCAACCGACTTTGCGACGTTTTCGGTTAACATATTTGCCCACGAAACACCGCCTATAATATTGCGGGACGCCAAAAGAAGTGCGGCAACGGTTAACTCCTTAACGCCGTTAGCGTTGGCACCGGGTGTGTTGAACACGACAATTCCCTTTTCGGCGCATTTTTCAAGCGGAATGTTGTTAACGCCCGCACCGCAACGTGCAATGGCAAACAAACCGTCGTCAAATTCCATATCATGCATACCGGCCGAGCGAACCATTATCGCATCCGGCGTTTCAACGTCCGCCGATACGGTGTAATCTTCCGTAAATTCGTCAAGACCGACTTTTGCGATTTTATTTAAAAGTTTGATTGTTTTCATTAATCTGTCCTCGATTATGCGTTTTTCGGATTTTCCGATGCGAATTTCTTCATGAATTCGATAAGAGCTTCGACGCCTTCATAAGGCATTGCGTTGTAAATCGACGCTCTCATTCCGCCGACACTTCTGTGTCCTTTAAGGTTTTGAAGTCCCGCATTTCCCGCTTCCTTAGCGAATTTCTTATCAAGTTCGCCGTCGCCCGTCACAAAAGTTACATTCATCATCGAACGGCTTCCTTTTTCAACGGGAGCAATGTAATAACTTTGGCTGTCAAGATAATCGTAAAGAAGTTTTGCCTTTGCCTCGTTTCTCTTTTTCATCTCGCAAAGACCGCCCATTCCGAGAATCCATTCGTAAACAAGCTTTGCGATATAAATGCAGTAACACGGAGGTGTGTTGTACATCGATTCGCCGTCAGCCATTACTTTATAATCAAGCATCGTAGGTGTTTCGGGTCTTGCGTTTCCGATAAGGTCCTCGCGAACGATAACAAGCGTAAGACCCGCAGGCGCCATATTCTTTTGAGCACCCGCATAAATCAAGCCGAATTTCGTAACGTCGATAGGTTCCGATATAATACAGCTCGACATATCGGCAACAAGCGGAATATCTCCCGTATCGGGAATTTCGTGAAACTTCGTGCCGTAAATCGTATTGTTAAAACAAACATGAACGTAATCGGCATCGGGACGGAAGCTTTCTCTCGTCGTTTCGGGAATGTGAGTGAATTT
>CAYXMB010000118.1:0-5012 GCA_964466085.1 uncultured Ruminococcus sp. | reverse complement strand
ATCGTTAGATTTTTGGTCTAACTTTTGGGGGTCGGTTCATAAAAACTCTGCTTTTTCTTTGCGGAAGGTCTCCGCCGCACGGTACCTCGTTTATTTATTATCACGCCGCCGGAAGCTTCCGACCTTTTTCACATTAATCCGAACTTACTTTTTTCTGCCGGAAGATAATTCGTTTAAAATCACGGTAACAAGTATTATAACGCCGATAACGAGAAAAATACTTATCATACCCGTTGCCATATACTCTAAATTCGCAACAAAATTTTCGGGATTGAAATTCACACCGTCACCTCCCGTTTAATCACATAAAGAAATTCAAAATCAGTCCGCCTGCAATCACGGAGGCTATCTGACCCGAAACGTTAACACCGACGGAATGCATGAGAAGGAAGTTTTGAGGGTCCTCCTCAAGCGCCATTTTATGAACTATACGGCCTGACATCGGAAAAGCGGAAATGCCCGCCGCACCTATCATCGGATTGATTTTTTTCTTGAGGAAGAGATTTAAAAACTTCGCAAACAAAACACCGCCTGCGGTGTCGAATATAAACGCCACAAGGCCGAGACCGAGTATAAGCAAAGTATCGAATCTCAAAAATTTCTCGGCCTGCATTTGAGTTGCAATGGTGATTCCGAGAAATATCGTAACGAGATTCGCAAGAACGTTTTGAGCGGTTTCGGAAAGCGAATTCAGAACTCCGCACTCTCTTATAAGATTACCGAACATGAGAAATCCGATAAGGGCAACGCTTTCGGGAGCGACAATCCCGGCAACTACGGTAATAATTATCGGAAACAGTATTTTTGTGAGTTTTGAAACTTCCTTTCCCTCATAGGGCATACGTATAAGTCTCTCTTTTTTCGTCGTGAGAAGCTTTATCACCGGAGGTTGAATTATGGGAACAAGTGCCATATACGAATATGCGGCAACCATTATAGCTCCCGTGTAATTCGACGCAAGCTTTTGCGCCACCACAATGGAGGTCGGGCCGTCGGCGGCACCGATAATCGCAATCGATGCGGCATCGTTCGTACCAAAGAACATTGAAGCAAGACAAAACGTGAAAAATATACCGAATTGAGCCGCCGCTCCGAAAATCATAAGTTTCGGGTTTGCAAGAAGCGGTCCGAAATCTATCATTGCGCCTATTCCGATAAACAGTATCAAAGGGAAAAGTTCGTTTGCGATTCCCGCATTGTAAAGTGTATCGAGAATTCCTTCATGGGACGTTCCATCCGCAACTTGCGTTATGGCGCCCGACAAAGGGATATTTACGAGAATCGTACCGAATCCGAGAGGCAGAAGAAGTGTCGGTTCCATTTTATATTTTATTGCCAAAAAAATCAGAAGTCCGCCGATTGCCCACATGACGATATATCGCCAATCGGCAAAAAGCGAAATATTCTGAACGAGAAAAGAGAAATCACTCAAATCCATTTTAAATCAGTCCTTTCTTTTTGTTTTCAGAAGAAGAAAAAGACTTTTACCGTGCACAAAAGCACGGTAAAAGTCTTGCCGTTTAATGCAAATGCGGGCATTTTCAAATGCCGTACTGACGCAAAATGCAGCGGTTAAACCGTCAGCTACTCCCTTAAACCGTTTCCATTTTACCACAGTTTTTATAAAAAATCAAGCCCTTTGTTTATTTTTCCTTTTTTTATTTCTTTACCGTTTTCCGGCCGATATACCGGAAATTCGGGCAACGTGATGTTGCGCTTTTCGTTTTTTACCGCTCACTTTACCGAAAAATTCGCAAGAGCAAGGCAACCCCTTACTTCCGACAGCACCCGTCAGGCAACAGAATATAAAGTACAATATAATGAAGAAAACACATTTTGCATAAAGAGAAATCCCCTCTGTTACGATATTCGAGAAAGATACGAAAGAAGCCGCACCGAGTGCCGATAAAAGCGGCATCAAAGCCCACTTTACAAATTTGAACTTTACATGTGAAACCGTAAGGAGCCTGCATATGCTGAGTGAGAAATTAATACATTCGCTTATCATTATGAGAGCTATATACCCGTCAATTCCGAATTTCGGAACGAGAACAAAAACGAGAAAAAGGCACAAAACGGAATCTATAAGATTTACTTTCATACAGTAGACCTGCTCACCGAGCCCTTTCAACATTCCGTCGACAGCCGAGTCAAGATACATAACGGGCACAAGCGCTCCCATAATTCCGAGTTGCCTTGCGGCTTCCCGACTTTTGTAAATTCCCGTCCCGATTTCGCCCGAAAAACTAACGAATAGCGCCCCGACGCAAACCGAAAACAGAATCGCCGCTCTGAATACCTTTTCGGCAATTCTTTTCACCCTCTCCGTATCATTAAGTGCGGAGCATCCCGAAAGTTCCGGAACAAGAAGTCCCGCGAAAGCGTAGACAACGGCGGACGGAAATAAAATCAAGGGCATTACCATTCCCTGCAAAGTGCCGTACGATGCCAGAGCTTCGCCTTTGCCGAGTCCGTATTTACCGAGTTCCTTCGGTATTGCGACATGTTCCGCCGTAATAAGTCCCTGCCTTGCGAAAGAACCTATACCGATGGGAAGCGCAAGACGTGACACTTTTTTAAATTCCCCCTTTTTTTCGAGAGTATTCCCTTCTCCGATAAAGTGTCTTCCGCTTCTGTCGAAAACAAACATCAAAACGGAGCTTACAAGCGACATACCCTCCGCAAGTGCTCCTCCGCCGACAATGGCAAGGCACGCCCATTCGATTCCGTCGGGTAAAAAAAGTTCAAGGCCGAGCGAAATAACGACAATCTTGACAAACTGTTCCGTAATCGATACGACGGCGTTTTTATAAACTTTGCCGACGCCCGTGAAATACCCCGACAAAGCGGCACCGACGGAAACAGCGGGAAGGCTCAGAGCAAAAGCTTTTATCGACGTTACGGTACGTGCGTCTCCCAAAATATTTTCGCCGATGAATTTTGCGAATATAAAAACGACACTTGCGGCAAAACAGGAAAAAACGAGACTGTAAAGCACGCCCGCATACGCCGTTCTTTTAAGTTTTGCGGTCGGATTCGGGTCTTTGAATTTTTCGGCAATAGCATAAACTTCGGAAACGGCTTTTACGACCGCCGTGCCGATTCCGGCAGTTGCCGCCGCAACACAAAGCCCGTAAACACTTGAAACAAGAGTAAAAAGTCCCATGCACTCGGCACCGACTTTAAGAGAAATAAAAGCGTTGAATTTCACGCCGACGAAACGCAAAAATATATTGACGCTTGCAAGGAGCATCGCCTTCGACACAAACCGCGCACTCTTTTTCATGAATTCACCTCGAATAGTTATATTTCATTCTATTCGTTGATTTGCACATATATAAACGAAAAAAATGTCGATTTTTTTCTAAAAAAGTTCTTTACAAATGTTTTGAAATGTGGTAATATATATCCAGAAAATTTTAAAACGGTACCGTGATGCCGATAAGATTTCTTTATATAGATCAGCTCGGAGTATGCCCCTGTGCATACTGCGGGAATTGGAATGCAATCTTGTCGGTCGGACAAGATTTTTTTGTTGCCCGCTTAATTAAGGAGAGATTGAATGGAATTTAAATCCGAAATTATGGACCGTGCCGCCGTCGGCCGTTCACTTGCGAGAATCACTCACGAAATAACCGAAAAAAACAAAGGGTGTGCCGACATCGTTCTTATCGGAATAAAAAGGAGAGGTTATCCTCTCGCAAAAGCTCTTGCGGACAACATAGAGAGATTTGAAGGAATCGGTGTTCCCGTCGGTTCAATCGATATCACGCTTTACAGAGACGACCTCACCGAAACAATCGAACTTCCGAAAGCGTCGGCATCGAAAATACCCTGCGACCTCACAGGGCGCAACGTTATCATAGTCGATGACGTAATCTACACGGGAAGAACGGTGCGTGCCGCAATCGAAGCTGTTTTTTCACACGGCAGGCCGAAATCGATTCAACTTGCCGTGCTCATAGACAGAGGGCACAGAGAACTTCCGCTGAGACCCGACTTTGTCGGAAAAAACATTCCGACATCGAATAACGAAGTCGTTAAAGTCAAAGTCGACGAATTCGACGGAGAAACGGGAGTCGACATATATACAATCTGAAACGTTTATTATTGCACGGAAGTGCATGGTAATATATTTTATTAATATCCGGAGGATATAACATGAAGCTTACTTACGGAGTAAACGACAAACCCAAATTCGGCGAAATAATAATTTTCGCTTTTCAGCAGTTGCTTGCGATTCTCGCGGCGACAATCGCAGTTCCCGCAATTGTCGGTAACGGCATGGACTCGGCAGCGGCACTTTTCGGTGCGGGAGTCGGAACACTTACCTATCTTCTTTTCACAAAATTCAGAAGCCCCGTATTTCTCGGTTCGAGCTTCGCATTTATCGGTTCGATGCTCACGGCGTTTGCAGGTGCTGCCGCAAACACAATGCTCGGATATCTCGGCCTTATTATAGGCGCACTCTTTGCGGGTCTTGTTTACGTTATAATCGCTATCGTAGTTAAATTCGTCGGCGTAGGCTGGATTAACAAGCTTATGCCCGCAGTCGTTATCGGCCCTACGGTTTCGATAATCGGCCTTTCTCTTGCGGCTAATGCGGTAGGCGACCTTACAGTCGGAAAAGTTCTCGACGCCGACGGTGTTTCGACAGCCGACCCCCACATCGCTCTTATTTGCGGTCTCGTAACCCTCTTTGTCGTAGTCATCTGCTCCGTATTCGGAAAGAAAATGGCAAAACTTATCCCCTTCATCATAGGCATTCTCGCAGGTTATGCAGCAGCTGCGATTTTTACGGTCATCGGTATCAAAACAGGCAACACCGGACTTCAGATAATCAACTTCGAAGCATTTAAGAACATGCAGTTCTTCCACATTCCCGAATTCACGTTCGTGAACGGATTCAAAGCAATTAAAGAAATCGACGCAACATACATCGCAACTCTCGCAGTAGCTTACGTTCCCGTAGCGTTTGTCGTATTTGCGGAACACATTGCAGACCACAAGAA
>CAYXMB010000117.1:0-5089 GCA_964466085.1 uncultured Ruminococcus sp. | reverse complement strand
AGAAGGCGTCGTGCAACAAATCGGCAAACCGCAAGATGTATACGACAATCCGTCTAATTTCTTCGTTGCGAAATTCTTGGGTACTCCCCCGATAAACGTTTTCGATGCGAAAATGTCGGACGGCAAGCTTTTCATCGGAGACAGCGCCGTTCTCGAAACGGGTATCGACGGCGAAAGAGATATTTATGCCGCAATCCGTCCCGAAGGATTTATTCCCGACGAAAACGGACCGTTCAAAGCAAAACTTCGCAATATCGAAGTTATGGGACGCGATGTGAGCGTGGTGTCGGAGCACACCTCGTCGCACAATACGGCAATACGGTCGATTGTAAGCTCCGAGACGTCGGTTGACACGACAAAGGAATACGTAAGTTTCTCACTTAAAAAATCGAAAGTTTTCGCTTTCGATAAAGAAAGCGAAGAACGCATTTACTTTGACACTGCGGAAATCGGGGGCAAAAAATGAAAAACAGTAATTTAAAAGGATGGCTCTATCTGCTCCCGGCAATTGCTTTTCTCGCACTGTTCATGGTTTACCCTCTCGTCGACGTTTTCGTTTATTCATTCGAAGAAGGGTATAACTCGGCATCGCAGTCGTTTTTCGGTACGGGTCTTTACAATTACTCCTACGTTCTCCACGACCCGTATTTTCTTCAGGCTATGAAAAACACGCTCATTCTCGTCGTGATAACCGTCCCCGTTTCAACGGGTCTTGCACTTTTGATATCTCTCGCTCTTAGTTCCGTCAAAAAACTCCGCAACCTCTTTCAAACGGTATATTTTCTCCCCTATGTTACGAATACTCTCGCCGTAGGGCTTGTATTTATGATTTTGTTTAAAAAGACGGCTTATTCCGACGGACTTATCAACTTGCTCATAAACGCCTTCGGAGGTGCCTCCGTTGACTTCATAGAAGGCCCGTATTGGGCGAAAATGGCTGTTCTGTGTATTTACACCGTTTGGATAGTTTTACCGTTTAAAATTCTTATTCTGACCTCGTCCCTCGCTTCGGTTAACAAAGATTATTACAACGCCGCACGCCTCGACGGGGCATCGTCCTTCAGGACTTTTACGAAAATCACGCTTCCGATGATATCTCCCATGATTTTCTACCTTGTCATAACGGGATTTATCGGTGCTTTCAAAGCATACGGAGATGCGGTTGCGCTTTTCGGAACAAATCTCAATGCCGCAGGCATGAACACAATCGTCGGCTACGTCTACGATATGCTTTACGGTGACAGCGGCGGATATCCTTCATTCGCTTCCGCAGCCGCACTGATTCTCTTTGCGGTGGTTCTCACAATTACACTTATAAACCTTCTTATCAGTAAGAAAAACGCACGTTATTGAGGAAGAAAAAAATGACTGTAAGTTACGATAAAATCGAAAAAAAAGCAAAACGAAAGCGCATTTTGCTGAATATTCTCAAATATACTTTTCTGTCGGTATGGGGAATTATCGTCCTGTTTCCGTTCTACTGGATGGTTCTGACGTCCCTCAAAAGCTATTCAAGCTACAACTCGGAATTCATACCGAAACTTTTCACTCTTTCACCGACCCTTCAAAATTACATCGACGCTTTTACCGAAGTGCCGCTTGCGAATTACTTTCTGAATACGGTGATTTTCTCCGTTATCACAACACTTCTGATGCTTGCGGTTATAATTCTTGCGGCATTTGCGTTTTCAAGACTTGAATTTCGGGGGAAAAATCTTGTTTTCACGGCATTTCTCGCTCTTATGATGATACCGAATGAGCTTGTTATAATCACAAACTATCAGACCATCACCGAATGGGGAATGAGAAATACTTTTGCGGGTCTTATCCTGCCTTCGGTTACGTCGGTTTTCTACATATATTTGCTCAAAGAAAACTTCGAAATGATTCCCGATGAGCTCTACCGTGCCGCAAAAATCGACGGTACGTCGGATTTCAAGTATCTCACCAAAGTTATGCTCCCGATAAGCCGTCCGACGGTCGTTACGGTCACGATTCTCAAAGTAATCGAATGTTGGAATTCATACGTGTGGCCGAGACTCATAACCGATGACAAAGCCTATTATCTTGTTTCGAACGGAATACAGGAAATAAGGGAAAACGGATTCGGCAGAGAAAACATTCCCGCAATGATGGCAGCCGTCGTCGTTATTTCACTTCCTCTTATAATTCTTTTTCTCATATTCAGACATAAAATCATGGAGGGAGTTTCAAGAGGAGGTACAAAAGGATGACACGTTTAAAAAAAGGGCTGTGCCTTCTTTTCGCCGCCGTAACGGTGCTTCTCCCGTGCCTTACCTCCTGTCACGGAGCTAAAGGCGCCGCTCCGTTTGAAATGCCCGACGGATTCGACGAGACAAAAAACTACGAAATATCTTTTTGGGCAAAGAACGACACAAACAAAACGCAAACCGCAATTTACGAAAAAGCAATAGAGGAATTCGAAGCGCTCTATCCCAATATCAAAGTAAATCTGCGTCTTTACACCGATTACAGAAAAATATACAACGACGTAATAACGAATATTTCAACGGGAACGACACCGAACGTTTGTATTACCTATCCCGACCATATAGCAACTTATATGACCGGAGTCAATACGGTTGTACCGCTCGATACGCTTATCGATGACGCAAATTACGGTCTCGGCTCCGACAAACTCCGCTTCGATTCTCCGACGAAAGAGGAGATAATACCGAAATATCTCGAAGAATGCGTTCTCGGTGAAAGTACTTATGCTCTGCCTTTCATGCGTTCAAGCGAAGCATGCTACATAAACAAAACAATGCTTGAAAAACTCGGCTATACCCTTCCCGAAGTTCTCACGTGGGATTTCGTATGGGAGGTTTCCGAAAAAGCCGCCGAAAAGGACGAAAACGGCGTTTACTATGCAAACGGCCAAAAAGTCATGATTCCGTTCATCTACAAATCGACGGATAATATGATGATAACGATGCTTTGCCAAAAAGACGCTCCGTATTCCACAGCAAACGGAACGATAGATATATTCAATGACACGACAAAAGACCTTCTTTTCGACCTCGCTTCTCACGTTGAAAAGGATGCCTTTTCGACTTTTAAAATTTCAAGCTATCCCGGAAACTTTCTGAATGCGGGACAATGCATTTTTGCAATCGACTCAACTGCGGGCGCTACCTGGCTCGGCACCGATGCTCCGCTTTCCGATATTCACCCCGATGATTTCGCTGAATTCGAAACCGCAGTAATGACAATACCGCAGTTCAACACCGACGAACAAAAAATGATTTCGCAAGGTCCTTCGGTTTGTATTTTCAACAAAGAGGATGACGGCGAGGTCCTCGCCTCGTGGCTTTTCACTCAATATCTTTTGACAAACGACGTTCAAATCGCATATTCGAAAACGGAAGGATACGTACCCGTAACGAGCAAAGCTCAGAATTCCGAAGAATATCTCGACTATCTTTCGAAAGAAGGCATCGACAACGACGAGCATTACGACGTTAAAATCAAAGCCGCAAAACTTGTTTTAGAACACACGGACGACACTTTCACGGCACCCGTTTTCAACGGTTCCGCATCACTCAGGGATGCGGCATCGTCGCTTATCGAAGAAACGACGAAATCGGTAAGACGAAAAGAAGAAATCGACGATGACTACCTTGAAGGGCTTTTCAAAGACGTTAATTCGCTTTACCGCCTTGACCAAAAGAAAATATCGGCAGGCGAAAAGGCCGAACTCGGTCCGCTTCCGACTTTCTCGAAAGTTCTTATAATTTCGCTGTGTACGGTTTCGCTTGCACTTGCAACATACGCCGCCGTTATGTTCTTTAAGAAAAACAGAACAAAAAACTCATAGCCCGAAGTCATTATTTATATGGTTTAATCAGTTGACATTTCCGTTTTTTGTTGTATAATATAATTGATTTATAAAATCACATTTTACATATGGGAGAATCTAAAATGAAAAGATTATTCGCAGCATTATTAGCAGTTTCAATGCTTCTCTGCTTTGCTTCGTGCAAAGACAGCGGTATTATGTCGCACGAAGATTACATGGCAGCGGAAATTGATTCCGAAGTCGTTATCGAAACTTACGTTCAGGCAAAACAGGCATGGTGGGATGACAAAGCAACCGTCTACACTCAGGACGAGGACGGCGCATATTTCATATACGAAATGAAATGCTCCGAAGCCGACTATGCAAAACTTGAAAAAGGCACAAAAATCAAAGTTACCGGTTACAAATCCGAATGGGCAGGCGAGGTTGAAATCACCGATGCATCGTTCGAAATCGTAAAAGGCAACTATGTTGCAACGGCTTTTGACGCAACATCGCTTCTCGGAACAGATGAGCTTATTGACCATCAAAACGAGTTCGTAGCTTTCAACGGCCTCACGGTTGAAGCATCAACCGACGCCGACGGCAACGAAACCGCTTTCCTTTATTCATGGGACGGTTCGGGTACCGACGGAGACGACCTCTACTTCAAGGCATCGGTTGACGGCGAAACTTATACTTTCACGGTTGAATCCTATCTTTGCGACAATACAACCGAAGTTTATGCGGCTGTTAAATCCCTCAAAGTCGGTGACACAATCGACATGGAAGGCTTCCTCTACTGGTATGAAGTAGTTAACCCCCACATCACATCTGTAACCGTTAAATAATCAATACGGAATTTAAAAGGTCGGCTCAGTCCGGCCTTTTTTATTGCGTAAAGCAAGCCCGATACACTCGCCGGTAAATTCTCCGCTCGCCGAATTTCTTAACGGCATAATAAGGTTTCCCGACGCGAAAATACCTTGTGAAATTTCTCCCGCAAAGCATTTTTTCAACAAAAGCAAAGCCCATTATTCAAACTCGAACCTAAGCTTGCTTATATTCGGTTTTGTCAATTTTTAAGTCGGCTTTTTCGAAAACAAGTGCTGTTTCGAGGCAACACATTTTTTATTTTCAGGGGCAATTTGAATTATAAAATCACCATTTCATAACTCGCTTAAAAAATGATTATAAAATCCGTGTTTTATAAGCATTTTCAAGGTTTTCAGTGCAAAAAAAGACCTCATAGGATTTCTCCTACAAGGTCTGATTTTTCAATAAGAGCGA
>CAYXMB010000116.1:0-5120 GCA_964466085.1 uncultured Ruminococcus sp. | reverse complement strand
ATTTCAGAGTTCTCGGATTTATTTACCACTTTCTTTTTATCATGCCTCCTTAAAATCTGAAATACAAGAACGGGTTGTATGACGAATTGACAAGGTAGGCGGTGCATATTACGAGAGTAGCACACGTTACAACCGCAAATACGATTCTTGCCGCTTTGCTTTTTTCGCACAGCTTATAATAAATCTTTCTCGGTATCGGGGTCGATGCAAATACCAAAATCGCAAGAATCAAAAGATTCGACAAAGCGTCGAAACTTACTGCGCCGTTTGTAAATGCGGCACCTTTTCCGAACATCGTTCCGAGATATTCAATACCCTCCGAAAGGTCTTCGAAAACGAAAAGCCACCAGCCGAAAAGAATCAGCAAAACGGAATATATGTGACTTACAAAAGTCGGCAGTTTTTTCAAAACTTTCAAAAGGAAAGTCTTTTCGATTACGAGAATTATGCCGTAATAAAGTCCCCACAGAATAAAGTTCCACGATGCACCGTGCCAAAGTCCCGTCAGAAACCAAACGACAAACAGGTTAAAGTAAGTTCTCGCCGCACCTTTTCGGTTTCCTCCGAGAGGTATGTAAACGTATTCTCTGAACCACGTTCCGAGAGATATATGCCATCTTCTCCAGAAATCGGTTATGCTTGTCGACACGTAAGGATAATAAAAGTTTTCCCTGAAATGGAATCCCATCATTTTTCCGAGCCCTATTGCCATGTCGGAATATCCCGAAAAATCGAAATATATCTGGAACGAGTAGAAAATCAGACCGAGCCAAGCACCGAGAACGGTATTCGAAATTTTAAAAGATTCCCAAATCGCTCCTGCGGCGTTTGCGAGAAGCACTTTTTTTGCAACACCGCATATAAAAGTGCGTATACCGGAGGACATGAGAAACAGCGAATGTTCTCTCTCGCGAAGTTCGTTGTCGACATCCTGATATCTTACGATAGGTCCCGCTATAAGCTGAGGGAACAGCGTAACGTAAGCGCCGAAGGCAACGGGGCTTTTCTGCACCCTCGCTTCGTCCCTATACACGTCGATAACGTAGGAAAGCGCCTGAAACGTATAGAAAGATATTCCTATCGGCAATTCAACGTTTATCTCCTTTATATTAATGAAGGGAATAAGGTTCAAGTTGTCGATTACGAAATTGAAATATTTGAAGAAGGCAAGCAAGGCGAGGTTTGAAACAATTGCCGCTATCATAAAGGCCTTCGCCTTTTTTCTGTTGTTGTCTTTGTATTTTCCGACAAAGAAACCGCAAACGTAATCTATCAGGATAGTGCCCGCCATTAAAAAAACGTAAACGGGTTCGCCCCAGCCGTAGAAAACGAGGCTGACAACAAGTAAAACCGCATTTCTGAATTTGAGCGGAACGACAAAATAAATCAGAATCGATACCGCAAAATACAGAAAAAGAAATTCAAGTGATGAAAAAACCATATTTCCTCCGTGTTATTCGTCGTCGGCTGGCATTTCGATGCCGCTCAGCTGTTCGGGCTTGATTTTTCCTTTTACTCTTTCGAAATAAGCTATGTTCGTTCTTGCGAGATGAAGGATGTAATTATTGAGGGTCATTCCCTCCGATTTTGCGACGAAGGCAAGCTTTTTGTATATCTCTCCGTCAACTCTGACTTCAAAGGATACCTTGTTTTTCATTTTCCGTCTCCTTTTTTCTTTTTTCGTGTTTTATCGGATTAAAATTAACTTTAAGATTTTTCGGAGGAATCGAAAGAATGAATATCGTGACTATAATACAGCTCATTCCGACGTAATCCTGCCATACGAATTTTGTTCCCAAAAGCGCCGCAAATATTGCCGATGCAACGGGTTCTATACTTGCTATCATACTCGATTTGAGAGGGCCTATATCGGCAACTCCCTGCATGTAAAGAGTGTATCCGACAGTAGTTCCGGTGACCGCAAGTCCGATATACGCAAGAACGCTCACAAAGTCGAAATGCACCTCGAACCTCCAAGGCCGAACGAGGAAGAACATAACGATTCCCCCGCACAGCATGGCAAGCCCCGTAACAAGAATACTTCCGTATTTCGGAATAATCTTTTGCGGAAGCAGAGTAAAGAGCATCATTCCGACGGAAGTCATCATTCCGTAAAGCAATGCTTTGGGCGGTATCGCAAGTGAGAAATTACCTTTCGTCGCAAGCAAAAATACGCCTGTAACGGCAAGCACTATCGATACGGCCTCCGCCGTTTTCGGCAGTCTCGGTGTTTTCAGACAAACGAATACTATAATAAGAATCGGTGCCGTGTATTGGAGAACGGTTGCGGTTCCCGCATCGGATGCATCAATCGCTTTTAAAAAAGTCAGTTGTGCAAGCATAAGTCCGAATACGCCGAACATCACAAGGGTGAATATATCTTTTCCGTTTTTCAAAAGCTCGCCGAAAGCTTTTCTGTTTTGAGAAATGCCTATTGCGCTGAGTAATACTCCCGCAAGAATAATTCTCGTGGAAGCAAGCCATTCCGACGAAAAATTCTTGCTTGACATCAAAAATTGCCCGCAAGCACTTGAAAATGCCCAAAGAATCGCCGCAAGCGCAACCAAAACGGTTCCCTTTACGGACGCTCGTACTACGATTTTTTTTGTAAGCCGCTCCTGAACGTGGAGCGCTTTGTTTGTTTTTCTCTTCATTTCACATGCCTTATAATATGTAAAACTTTTTTGCCGTTCTATGGCATTAACGTTTTTTGAAATCACAAAACGAAAAGCTTTATCGGCTTTATCGCAAGCCCCGTTTCAAATTGCGTTACTTTGCCGAGAGCTATCATTTCTCCCCCGTTTCGAAGTTTCACCGTAGTATCAAGAGGGAAATTTGTGCGTATTTTCTTTTGATAAAGCTCCGTGCCGCTTTTTATAAGTTTGGCGCAAAAATCGTTTATCTCAACGGAGGGTAGATTTTCAAAAAGAGTTTCGGTCGGTATGGGGAGGGATAATCTTTCCTCAAAGCTCATTTCGGAGAGCTCCTCAATTGTAACCGCATTTTCGAGCGTAAAAGGACCCGATCTCGTTCTGCAAAGAGCACTCATTGCCGCACCGCAACCGAGCGCCGCACCGATATCGTTACAGAGCGTTCTTATATAAGTCCCTTTGGAACATTTGACGTGCAACCTGTAGGTATCGGTCGTAAGTCTTTCGCTTTCGAGAGAATATATGTTTATTTTTCTCGCTTTGCGTTCTATTTCTTTTCCTTCACGTGCCACGTCGTACAGCTTTCTGCCGTCAACCTTGATTGCACTGTACATCGGAGGGATTTGCATTATCTCGCCGGTCATTGCCGAAACGGCCTTTTCGACTTCTTCGGCGCACGGTAAAAAGCCGCTTCTCGAAAGCACCTCTCCCGTTGTGTCCTGTGTGTCGGTCGTAATTCCGAGCTTCATTTCCGCAATATATTCCTTGTCTTCGGCAAGGAGAAAATCCGCCGCTTTGACGGCTCTGCCGAGCAGTACGGGAAGCACTCCCGTTGCCATAGGGTCAAGCGTTCCGGTGTGGCCTACTTTCGGCATGTCGTAAAGTTTTCTTAAAGCGGAAACGATTCTGTGCGACGTCACGCCGGAATGTTTGTTAATCACAAGTACTCCGGTGACGGTTGCGGGTTTGTTTCTGCTCATATTTTCGCACCGCCGTCGGAATTTTTATATTTACCGACTTCGTTACAAAGCACATCGAGTACGAGGTCAAGAGCCTTTCCCGGCGTTTGTGCCGTAACGGTAGCTCCCGCCGCTCTCACGTGCCCTCCGCCTCCGAACGTCGAACATACCGATGCGACGTTGATTTCGGCGTTTGCCCTGATTGACAGCTTGTACTGCGTAGGATACTGAGCACTTTGTTTGAGAACAAAGCCGACCGATGCGCCCTCGATTTTACGCACGATATCGACGGCCCCGCCGAGTTCTTTTTCTTCAAGTCCCGCAAGTTGAACCTTTTGCGAGGTCAGCACGGCGCCGACAACGGAACCGTCACAGTATTTTTTCATGGAATTTGTCACAAGTGCGAAAAGTTTAATATCGCTCTCGCTCAGCGTGTCGTGAAGCAGACGTGATATTTCGTCCGTCTTGATTCCGTCGGTCGAGTTGATGTCCTTCATAAGCTCTGCGGCGATTTTGAGTGTTTCGGGAGACGTGTTGCTGTATTTGAAATTCCCCGTATCCGCCGATATCGCCGCATACAGCAAAGCGGATATGCGGTGGCTTTTTTCTATTTTGCCGTCGTCGACAAGCGTTTTGTAGATTTTTGTCACGATTTCTCCCGCCGCCGATGCGTCTTTTTCAATAAGATTATCGGCAAAAATTTCGCCCGATGCATGATGGTCTATCATAAAATCCGTTATATCGGCAAGACTTGAAAGTTGGCCGAGCTGCGAAACGGAAGCCACATCCACGCTTATTACCGCATCGTAAGAATCTTCGTCCCCGACTTCGTACCGAAAATCTTCGCCTTCGGTTAAAAAGGCGAGAGATGCGGGCACGGGAGACGGAGCGACGGCTTTTGCCGGTTTTCCCATCTGCCGAAGCATTGCGACAAGAGCAAGTGCCGAACCGACGGCATCTCCGTCGGGACTCACGTGGCATACGACAAGTGCGCTTTCGACGTTCTCGACGAAATTTGCCGCTTCCCTTATACCGACCTCTATGAAATCATCTTCCGTTATATCGGAGATGAAAGGATTTTCCGTTTCAATCATCGTTTTCTCCCTCGTCCTCATGACTGATATCAAGGCCGTTCAATATTTCGGCGATTTTAATTCCGTGCTCGACGGACGAATCGTACACGAACGTAATCTCCGGTGTTATTCTCAGATTGAGCCTTTTCGCAAGGCAACCTCTCACAAATCCAGCGGCGGATTTAAGTCCCTTTGCGAGTTCTTCGCTTTCGCCCGTAATGCAGGAATAGTGAATTTTCGCATATTTCAAATCTGCGGAAACATCCGCAAATGTAACCGTTATCATAGCTTCGGAAACTCTCGGGTCCTTGACTTCCCTGAGTATTCGAGATACTTCTTCGCCTACCGAATCGTTTATTCTGTTTTGCCTGTACTTTGCCATTTTCTCTCCTATAAAAAGTCAAGTGGTTAGAACCAACTTGCTATATTTTTTTGTA
>CAYXMB010000115.1:0-5157 GCA_964466085.1 uncultured Ruminococcus sp. | reverse complement strand
CTTTGCAAGCGGTAATTGAAATGAGTGACGATGAGTTTATGAGTTACATGTTCGGTAACGTTGATGTTGATACGCTCAATGTTGTGATTTTTGATTAATGATTAAACAAATATAATTTAACATATATATTAAGGAGACCACACAATGAAAAAATTAATTTCGTATTTATTGGTTTTAGTTATGATGTTATCGCTCGGTTCTACTTTTGCATATGCGGCGGAAACAGTTAAAGAAGAAAAAGAACCGCTTGAAATAGAAGAAGGAAAATATATTTACCCATATATAATAGAAGTTGAAATTTTCAAAGAATTCTCCTTTGAAGCGTTAAATGAATCGTTTGGCGTTGATTTCTTTTCGGGCTACGTTCCGGAAGGAATGGAATTGGATTATGTTGAACTTTGGGACTATGATGGTTCCAATGCAACCGTTAGAATTGATGTAGTACCGGACGGCACGATGGCAAATGCAATAAATCTTGCAATGGCTATTCATGAACACCCGAAGGTAAAAAGCGTTAATTTTATATACGCCGACAAACCCGTTAATCCGGAAGATGAAACAAAAATATCTTACGAAATAGACGAAAAGTATTTATATCCGAATGAAATATCCGTTTTAATTTTTAAATGCTTTTCAGGCGAATCATTTGATATTAATTCTTTTAAAAAATACATTCCGTCGGATGTGGAAGTAGAAGACACCGTTTCTCGTATGGATTTCGGTAAAACAGCATTTTTAATAATAAAATTAAAAAAAGAATATCAAACAGTTGAAAACGCTGTTAAGCTCGCTCAATCGATTCAAAAACACCCTAAAGTGAAAGTTGCGGCTCCTAATTATTATGCGATAATAGACGATCCCATAGTGACCGAAACAGAGACGGAATCGGAAAGTGAGAGTGAAACGGTGCTTGATACGATTGAAAGCGCTGTCGCAGAAGATACCGGCAAGGTAACTGCAAAAGCAGAGGAAACCGGTTTCGAAAGTGAGAGTGAAACCGAAACGGAAGCCGTCGCAAGTGTCGGAAACAATAACAAGCAAACGGGAGACGGTTTGTTTATTTACGTTACACTTGCATTGCTTGTTTCAAGTGTTGCATCGACTGTCGTGATTTTGAAAAAGGGAAAGAGGAAAGAAGACTGACGGAAGTTTTGTGAAATAACGGATGACGAAAGCCCCGCCTATGGGGAGCGCCCAAGCGGCGTGCTCCCCACAGGCGGGGCGGTTTTGTGCTGAAAAACCGATGATTTTTTCGGGCAGATGTGACACACGGCGATTTTGCGAGAGGAGCTGAATAATACGGCGACTGAATTGAGCCGCCGTAAAATTTAAAGATGGGATTTAAAAGGTCATCTTTCCTTTTCTTCGCTGTAATATGGGTCAATCATGATTTCTTTGATTTTCGGGTAAGCGCAATAAACGCTTGTAAACGCACAGATTGCGGGAGTAATTATAAAGGGAAGAATAATCCCGACAGGCATGAATGCGAGGAAAAGGAAATAGTTAATTCCGATAACAAGCGCCGTTCCGATAAGGCACATAATATTTCTTTTAATGCCGAGTGCAGTAAAGAATACGGAGTTTTTCAAAAGCTTGAAAAGTGACAAATCGAAAGTTATCATCATAAGATAGGTATACATTCTCATGAAGAAATAAACGAAAATCATGGCGAAGCTTACGAAATAGAGAAATGTCATAAAAGAACTGTTTCCCATATTGTATCTGAACCAAACTACGTCGTAAACAAGCATTATACAGAGAAATAAATCGATAATACCGAAAATAATAGCTTGTCTTAAATTGCGTTTGACGGCATACCAAAAGTCGGACCAGACAAAAAGAGGTTCTTCACGCACCATATTTCTGAGAATGTAGGTGCAACCGACGTTGACTATGCCGAAAGTGAGGAATACAAGGAGCGAGAGAGCGTAAAAAACGTAGGTTAACGCTGTCGGAAGGTTCACATGCGCCTGTATACCGAAAATGCCGTTTAAAGCGGCTGTGAGGGGCGAGGGGTCGTAATATGCCGTTCCGAAAAGAGCGGTATACAGAGCCGACGACGGTGCACTGACAGGATTCGATGTAAAGCCCGCAATGGCAAACAGAGCGAAAAGTATCGGAAAGTTGCCGAAAATGTAGAACATATTAACCGACAGAAGCTTGTTAAATTTCCGTCCCAAAAGTTTAAAATAGTTTGCGATACCGGGCTTCTCAAGCACGTTTATGACGTCATCTTTTTCAACGCCTTTTCCGTCTCGGTTCAGCGCATTGAAAATATTAAACTTCTTTTTTTTGTTTTCCATATTTAAGAGTCCTTTGTTTTATGCTATTTCGAGAAAAAATAAATAGGCAGAATTTTCACAAAAATCGATGCACCCGATACCGTTAAAAACAAAACGGAATGTGACAGCGCACTGCCGAGACTTGCTTTTCCGCCGTGACGGTTTTTTTCAAAAGTCATTGATTTATATGAAAGAAAAGATATAAAAAGTGTTATCACGGCGTATGATATCATCGGAATCAGAGACGATATCGGAAGATTCGATAAGCCGTAAGACAAAGCTCTTGATAAGAGCATTGCACGCCATCCGTTGATAAAAAAACAAACGGGATAAGAAAAAAATGTAAATCCCGAAATAAAAACGGCGAAAAATTGCATCATCTGAGATGAACATAACTCAAACGACGAATCGACGGCATCTTTCATTCCCGAAAATAATATTTTCTCGTATCCTCCGACAGACGGCTTCGGGTATTCGAGCCGAAATCCGACTGCGCAGCCGATTGCAAGCGCCGAAATAATCAAAATGGCGGAGGTAATCTTTTTACCGGAAGAATATGTCATATTAAACCCCGTTTAAACTTGATTTTGTTTTTACGGTATATAATATTCAAAAACGGATGTCGTTATTACAGCTTGACCTTGATATTATATTTTAACATAATATTCCGCTTCTTTCAATATGAAAAGAAAAAAACTTTTCACAACATAAAAATACGTATTATTAAGAAAAATGCCATAGGGCTTTTGGGAGAAAATGATGGAACGAAATTTTGCGCTTTCCGTTATGGAAAATCCGCCGACGATTTATTGTGACAGAATATATTTGAGAAAACTCAATATGAAGGATGCAAAGGATGTATTCGAGTACAGCTCCGACCCCGAAGTTACAAAATATTTGACATGGGAACCGCATGCGAATTTCAAAAGTACCGTTTCATATCTCAAATCCGTTGAAAGAGCATACGCCGCCGGAGAATTTTATGATTGGGGAATTGTATTAAAACCGAACGGAAAATTGGTCGGTACGTGCGGAATTACGAGCTTTGATTTTGAAAGGGAAAGCGTTGAAGTCGGCTATGTGCTCAATCCCCGTTATGAGGGCTACGGTATAATGACGGAGGCGTTAAATGCAGTTATTTCTTTTTGTTTTAACACTCTCGGTGCAAAGAAGGCAATGGGTAGATTTATGGCGGAAAACGAAAAAAGCAAAAAAGTACTTGAAAGGTGCGGTATGAAATTCGAAGGAGTATTCGAAAAATCGATGTTTTACAAAAACCGATATATTGATATCGGAATGTGCTCTCTTTTGAAAGAATAAATTTGTTGCATGCTGTCGATTTTTGCATATAATGTTAATGTCTGCGGTTTCTGCAAAGCGGAAAGAGGATATTATGTGTATTGCGACAGTAAAAAGCACGACAGCGGCGCAAATTGCGCAGCGTGCGCTTCTCAAAGAGGGGATAAGCGTTGAAATCGTTTCGGTTGACCCTGCAATAACGAAAAGAGGCTGTACTGTCGGCATAGCTTTTCCTTGTGCCGACGTTACAAAAGTTGAAAAAATTATGAGAAGAAGCGGTATAGCTGTCGGCGGCTTTATAGGAAACGGAAGATGATTTATCTTGATAATGCCGCAACATCGTTTCCAAAGCCCGAATCGGTATATTCGGAATGTTCGAGATGTATGCGGGAATATTGCGGGAATCCCGGAAGAGGCTCTCATTTCATGGCGAGAGCCGCAAGCGAAAAACTTTTCGAAATCAGAGAAAAACTTGCGACGGTCTTTAATGCTCCGTCGCCGGAAAACGTTGTTTTCACATTGAACACGACTTATGCTTTGAACATTGCGATAAAAAGCATTGTGAAAAAGGGAGACGGAATTTTGATTTCCGATTTGGAACACAACAGCGTTTTCAGAAGCGTTAATGCGGTATGTGTCGAAAAAGGCGCAAAATACGACGTTTTCAAGACTTATTTCGGAAGTGCCGACGGAATTATTAAAGAGCTCAATGAAAAAATCAGACCGGAAACAAAGCTTGTGGTATGCCTCCATGCATCGAATATTTGCGGCACTGTTTTACCGCTTGAACAAATAGGATTGTTTTGCAGAAAACACGGACTTTACTTTATTGTAGATGCGGCACAAAGTGCGGGTATATTCGATATCGACATCAAAAGATGTGGAATAAACGCTCTTTGCCTTCCGGCTCACAAGGGCTTTTTGGGACCTCAGGGAATAGCCGCCGTTATTTTTAACGGCGATATGGAAAACCTAAGTACTATCATTGAAGGCGGAAGCGGCATTAATTCTCAAAGCGTCGAGATGCCGGATTTTCTTCCCGACAGATTTGAGGCAGGGACTATGCCTACTCCTGCGGCGGCGGGATTTTCCGCAGGTATTGATTTCGTTTTAAAAAACGGTTTTTCGGCAATTCGAAAACATGAAAGCGCTCTTGCGAGAGCATTTCTTTATGATTTGATCTCCGATAAATGTTTTACGGTGTATTCGTGCGCCGTTTCAACCGGAATAGTTCTTTTTAACATGAAAGGACTTCCGTCCGTTGATGTTGCATCAAAACTGAATGACGACGGGATATGCGTCAGGAGCGGTTTTCATTGTGCTCCTCTTGCCCACAAAACAATGAAAACCGGTGACAGCGGCGCCGTTCGGGTAAGTTTTGGCGCATTTAACACCTCAAGCGACATCTCGGGCATCAAAGAAAGTTTGTACAAAATCAAAAAGGGAATATTATAACAATAACGAACCGAGCCGTGAGCACAAAAGCGAACGGCTCGTTTTTGTGCCCTTTGAAAGGCTGCGCAAAACCCTTTAAGCGACCGATATTACACAAACAACCCGAAAAACATCTTTTTGA
>CAYXMB010000114.1:0-5226 GCA_964466085.1 uncultured Ruminococcus sp. | reverse complement strand
TTTCTGCCGTCATGAACTGCTATAGTGTGTCCGATGAAATCAGGGTATATCGTAGATGCTCTTGACCAAGTCTTGAGTACTTTCTTCTCCCCCTTATCGTTCATAGCGCAAATGCGTGCATACAGCTTTGCTTCGACAAAGGGTGCTTTCTTTAAGCTTCTGCTCATTTGTTATGCCTCCTTCCTTACTTGCTGTTACGACGTTTTACGATGAACTTGTCGGTTCTGTTCTTCTTCTTACGAGTCTTAAGACCGAGAGCAGGTTTGCCCCAAGGGGTAACCGGTGTCGGACGACCGATAGGAGATTTACCTTCACCACCGCCGTGAGGGTGATCGCAGGGGTTCATTACGGAACCGCGTACCGTGGGTCTGATGCCCATATGGCGCTTCTTGCCGGCTTTACCTATCTTAACGGTATCATGCTCGATGTTACCGACCTGACCTATTGTTGCGAGACATTCCATGCGGATAAGTCTTACTTCGCCCGAAGGGAGTCTGACCTGCGCCATGCTTCCCTCTTTAGCCATAAGCTGTGCCTGAGCACCTGCGGAACGTACAAGCTGACCGCCCTTGCCGGGATAAAGTTCAATATTGTGAATGAAGGTACCTACGGGAATATTCGCAAGAGGAAGTGTGTTACCGGGCTTTATATCGGCATCCGCACCGGTATAAAGCACATCGCCGTCGGTTACACCGAGAGGAGCGATTATATAGCTCTTGTTACCTTCGTCATCCTGAAGGAGAGCGATATATGCGGACCTGTTGGGGTCGTACTCGATACCGATAACTTTCGCGCTTTTCGACGAAGTGCGTTTGAAATCGATGATACGGTACTTCTTCTTGTTTCCGCCGCCTCTGTGACGAACGGTGATTCTGCCGTAGCTGTTTCTGCCGGAATGTTTCTTCTTAATTTCTATAAGAGATTTTTCCGGTGTGAATTTCGTCAGTTCCTCGAAAGAAGGAACCGTCATATGTCTTCTCGCCGGTGTAGTCGGCTTATATTTAATTGTAGGCATTATCTATTCCTCCTTCTCAGTTCATTCCCTCAAAGAATTCGATGGTCTTGGAAGCAGCCGTCAAAGTAACGATAGCCTTTTTCCACGCCGCAGTGTAACCTGCGTTGTAACGAAGTCTTTTGGGTTTTCTCTTAACTTTAATTACGTTGACGCAGTCAACTTCAACCCCGAAGAGCTCCTCAACCGCTTTTGCGATTTCGGGTTTGGTTGCATCGGAAGCAACTTTGAAAGTGTACTTTTTATCAGCCGTGAGGTCATTGGACTTCTCGGTTATGATAGGCTTCAAAATTATATCCTGAGCGAATTTCATGCTTCGTACACCTCCTGAATTTTATTGACGGCATCCTGTGCCATAACAAGTGAGTTGCAATTCAGCAAGTCGTATACATTAATTGTATTCCACTGCGTTACCTTAACTCCCTCGATGTTTCTGAGGCTTGAAATAACGCATTTATCGTTATCCGCAAGGACAACGAGCGCTTTTTTGTCGGCTTTAACCGCTTCAAGCATCTTCACCATGTTTTTCGTTTTGTATTCCGCACTTTCGATTTTGTCGATAACAACGAGTTCGTTGCCGGCAACTTTAGAAGAAAGAGCGCTGAATATTGCGGTGCGACGGACCTTTTTATTAACCTTGACTTTGTAAAGTCTGGGCTTGGGACCGAGCGCAATGCCGCCGTGTGTCCACTGAGGAGCACGGGTCGAACCCTGACGGGCTCTGCCTGAACCTTTTTGTCTCCAAGGCTTTTTGCCACCGCCCGATACTTCGGTGCGAGTGAGCGTCGACTGCGTGCCCTGTCTCTGATTGGAAAGGTACGCAACAACTGCCGAGTGGAGGACAGCCTCATTTACTTCGGCACCGAAAACTTTATCGGAAAGTGTCATCGTTCCAACTTCGTTTCCCGCCATATTAAATACTTTAATTTCGGGCATTATTCATTTCCTCCTTTCGACTTATGCTTTAACGCTGTCGCGAATGAATACGATACCGCCGCGAGCGCCGGGAACGGCACCCTTAACGGCAACGAGATTCTTCTCTGCGTCAATTTTAACGATTTCAAGATTAAGAACTGTTACCTGTTCATTACCGTACTGACCCGCCATCTTCTTGTTCTTGTAAACCCTCGAAGGCGATGAGCATGCGCCCATTGAACCGACTTCGCGGTGAACGGGACCCGTACCGTGCGTCATCTTAAGAATGTGGTTACCCCATCTCTTAACGGCGCCGGTGTAACCGTGACCTTTCGTAATGCCTGTGATGTCGACCTTTTCGCCTGCGGCGAAGGTATCGGCGGCCACTACGTCACCCACGTTAACGTCGGATGTGTTTTCGAGACGGAATTCTTTAAGATGTCTTTTTGCGCTTACGCCGGCTTTCTTGAAGTGACCGGCAGCGGGTTTGTTGACGTGCTTTTCTTTGATATCTTCAAATCCGAGCTGAACGGCATCGTAACCGTCGGTGTCAACTGTCTTTTTCTGCGTTACGTAGCAGGGACCTGCTTCAATCACTGTAACGGGAATTGAAGCACCGTTTTCGGTGAAAATCTGAGTCATACCCAGTTTCTTTCCGATAATTCCTTTTTTCATTTGTTTTTTCTCCTTATTAAGGTTATTGGTTGACGAGGTTGTTTTTCCGGGAGCCGCCCCGACGTCGCCAACATGACCTTGCCGCCATCAAGCCGCCGTAGTTTCTCGAAAGGAAAGTTCGGACTGCGCTCTGTACGGTTGGGTTCGGCTTAAATCGCGTTAATCAGATTTTTACATCTATATCAACGCCTGCGGGAAGTTCGACGTGCATAAGCGCATCAATGAGTTCTTTGGAAGGTTTGCGAATCTCAATGAGTCTCTTGTGTGTGCGTTGTTCAAACTGCTCGCGGCTATCCTTATATTTGTGCACCGCACGAAGGATAGTGATGATTTCCTTCTCTGTGGGAAGGGGTATGGGACCGGAAACTTCGGCGCCGTTTCTCTTTGCGACTTCAACGATTTTCTTTGCCGCCGCATCGATAAGCGAGCTTTCGTAGCCTCTGAGTCTTACCTTGATTTTTTCACTTGCTGCCACCTTGTTTTGCCTCCTTATTATTATTGCCGACCGACCGTACACGCTTTCGGGTGTTTCCGAACACCCCTCAAAGCAACCGGATACAGCTCGGTGAGTAACTGCCTGCCAATCCGGGTATTTGTTCAAAGCATCATATAAAGCGTGCCGATGCACCGCAAAAACGGTACGTTGCATGCGAATTACCTGTTGCCGTGACTTTTTAGCAACAGCAACCTCTCACGCAAACCGCATCAAGCTTGATAATTATACCATATATATAGGAACGTTGCAACATTTATTTCAAACTCTTTTGTGAGAAAATTTCTCTCGGTTTATCCGTTTTTTTGTCCATATTGCACATATAAGTTTCGGGGCTTACACGTTTGCTTTTGAAAAGTGCGTTTCGGCTATCTTTCACTTTTCTTATACAATCCAATGAAACTTTTTTCGCATGCAAAAAGCGGATTTGATATTGATATAAAGCTTTTTCTGTGCTATACTTATAATCGGGCGGTAAATTCTCCGCTCAATTCAATCGAAATGAGGCGACTGTTTTGAAAAAAACGGCAATTAAATTTCTCATAATGCTTGCAACCGCAATTTTTCTGTGCATTTTATCCGCAAGCCTTCTTGTTTACTGTTTCGCATTCAACTACGCAGACACGATTCAGCACTTCGACAATTCTCCGATTGTTTACTGCGCATACGGCTCTCTTTGCCTTTGTGCCGCATCCGCCGTCGTTTCATATTTTACTGCGGGCAAAAGCACCGAAATCGGCCCGGTGCGAAAAAATGTTTCGTTCGGTGAAACGTTTTTTGCGATTCTCGCCGCTCTTTTATGCATTCTCTGCGGATTCACAGCCGTCACGGAAGGTATGCCCGAAACGAAAGTCATTCTCGCAATGCTGCGTGTTGCATTCTATTTTATAGGCGCAATATATTTCGCAATCACCGCATTCGCAACGACATCACACAAAAAAAAGCTTTCGTTTGCGGCATATTCCGTTATACCCGCTTTGCTTTTCACGGTGTTCATTCCGAATTATTATTTCAACACCGATTTTGCGCTCAACTCGGTAACTCTCTTCCTTAATATATTAATCTGCATATCGTTCATGCTGTTTTTCACGTTCGAAATCGCAATAGGCATCGGAAAGCCCTTCAGCGCAAGGAAATACCTCTTTGCATCCGTTCTGTCCGTTTCGTGCGGCGGTGCGGCATCGCTTTCGACACTCGCAACGGCAATAATTTCAAACGACGGATTCGACAATGAACTTTTGAACGCCGTTTTCTACACCGTAGTATGGCTTTATATTACGGTAAAAGCCTTCGGAATTTGCAAAACGGCATTCGTCCCTCAACCGAACGTACGGGAAGCGTCGAACGAAAACGCAAGCGACACGGCATCCGTGTGTGACGGAGAGGAAAACGGCAACACGGAAAAGGAAAAAGAAGAAAACGATAATATTTAAAACGCCAATCGGCAGTAAGGATAACTATGACGGCAATCAGTGTCAGCGAACTTTGCTTTGAGGTCGGAACAAAAAAAATATTAAACAACGTATCCTTTTCATTGGAGGAGGGCGACAGGCTTGCCATTGTGGGTGTTAACGGCTCCGGCAAGTCTACTCTTTTGCGCCTTATAGCGGGAAAATACGAAGCAACTTCGGGCAACGTTTACACCGCAAAAAACAAAACGGTCGGCATAATGGAACAGGACGACGCATTCAATTTCGTTTCCTCTTTCGGTAATATCGAATTCGACAGCACCGTTTTATCGCAAATGTATGCGGCATATCCGGAGCTGTGCGCCGCAGAGCATCGGTTGGCGGAGCTTGAGAAACTTTTAAACGAATCGTCCGGTGATGAACTTATGCGTTTCACGTCGGAATTCACACGCTTAAACAACGAATTTATTTCAAACGGCGGTCTCCACTATAAATCAAGATGCAAAAGTCTTCTCCTGAAACTCGGTCTCGGGGAGGAAAAACTCTCGCAAAGCATCGAAAGTTTAAGCGGCGGAGAGCGAGCACGGTTAAATCTCGCAAAACTTCTTTTCAGAGAACCCGATATTTTGATTCTCGATGAGCCGACAAACCACCTCGACACGGATACTCTGGAATGGCTTGAAGGCGTTTTGGCAAACTACAGAAAAACTCTTATAACGGTA